>NZ_JCACCM010000131.1:0-16853 GCF_059501405.1 Myxacorys sp. | reverse complement strand
GATCAACGTTGAACCAGTACGATTATTCTACATTCCGGTTAACCTGACATTACCGATTTCAGGGTATTGATACTCTATGAATTGCCTATAAATGAACTGTCGCAAATGTGACGATCGCTTTCCTCCAAATGCGAATTTGTCTTCAAATAATCATGCAGCCACTCACACCCATCCGATAGTTGTTTAGCACTCGCTAAACGCCAAAGTCGAATCATTTTGTCTCGACCTGCCGAAGCAAGCGTCTTCCCATCTGGGCTGAAGCCTGCGTCCCAAGCCCAATCCGTATGCCCTGAAAAAGTTTGAAGTAGACTGCCATCTAACGTTTTCCAGAGCTTAATTGTTTTGTCAAAGCTAGCCGTTGCAGTCAAATTTCCATCTGGGCTGAAATGTGCAGTCATGACCCGCTCATTATGTCCTGTGAGCGATCGCAGAAGTTTGCCGTCTCGATCCCAAAGTTTAACGGTCTTATCATCACTCGCAGTTACAATCGTTCGTCCATTCGGGCTAAAACTGATGCCATTAACTTCATCTTTATGTCCCTTGAGCGATCGCAGAAGCTTGCCGTCTCGATCCCAAAGTTTAGCCGTTTTGTCATCACTCGCAGTAGCGATCGTTTGTCCGTCTGGGCCGAAACTGACATCCACAACATTTCCTTGATGGTTGCTATTCCATTGCTTTTTGATTGTTCTACCCGCCAAATTCCAAAGAATAATGCTTCTGTCACTCCCGGTTGAAGCAAGGGTTTGACCGTCTGGACTAAAGCTGCTTTTCATCACCCAGCCTTTATGTCCTGCTAAGGTTGTAAGCAATGTGCCCTCTCGGCTCCAGAGTTTGATTGTTTTGTCCCAACTGGCAGTTGCAAGGGTTCGACCATCGGGGCTAAAGTTGACACTCCAAACTCGATCGTCGTGCCCCTTCAGTGTTGCGATCGCGCTTCCTGCTCGGTTCCACAGTTTAGCCGTGCCGTCCTGACTAGCAGTTGCGAGAATTTGACCATCGGGGCTGAAATTTACCCCGTACACTTCTCTTGTATGTCCTTGGAGAATTAAAGGTAAGCTGCCCCCAATCCTCCAAAGTCGAACCGTTTGATCGAAACTGGCGGAAGCAATCATTTGGCTGTCTGGGCTAAATCTAACGCTTGTGACTCGATCGTCATGCCCCTTCAATGTTTTTAGCAGCGTGCCCTGTCGATTCCAGAGTTTAATCGTTTTGTCACTGCTTGCTGTCGCAATTGTCTGCCCATCGGGGCTAAAACTGACACCCATCACGCGATCGCTATGTTCTTCTAACGTTCTCAGGAGAGCTCCAGATCTTTTCCAGAGTTTAACGGTGTAGTCCCAACTGGTAGAAGCGATCGTTTGACCATCGGGACTGAAACTGACCTGGTAAACCTTATCGGTGTGTCCTACAAGGGTTCCGAGTTGATTGCCAGAACGACTCCAGAGTTTGATTGTTCTATCTTCGCTTGCAGACGCGATAATCTGTCCATCCGGGCTGAAGCTCACGCTCGTGACTGGGCTTTCATGTCCCTTAAACGTTTTAATTTCATTGCCCTCGCGGCTCCATAGTTTGATCGTTTTATCCTTACTAGCAGAGATAATTATCCGTCCGTCTGGACTAAAATTGACGCTGGTAATTGCATCACTATGTCCGTGAAGGGTTTTAATTTCATTGCCCGATCGATTCCACAGTTTGATCGTCTTATCTTCACTTGCAGATGCGATTAGTTGTCCATCCGGGCTGAAGCTAACACTCGTGACCGAGCCATTATGAACTTTGAGCGTTTTGAACTCACTACCATCACAATTCCACAGTTTGATCGTCTTATCTTCACCTGCAGACGCGATTAGTTGTCCATCAGGGCTCAAGCTCACGCTGGTGACCGAACCATCATGACCTTCCAATCGATTGGATTCCTGAATCGCGCTGATCACCTGTTGCAGAATATTTTCTGTCTTAGCTTTCAGATCGCCTGGAACTTTGATCGTACCTTGTAACTCTTGTAATTCTCGCCTTGCCTTGATGCTCGCGATGAGTGCTTCGAGTTGTTTCGTTTCCAATTGCTGATTTGTGCCAAGTAATCGTTCCGCCGTTGCGTTCAAAGTTTGAATCTGCGAAACTTTAAGCGCTTCATTCGCTTTCTTCTCAAGCTTAGACGCTCTTTCTGCCACCGTGAGCGTTGCTAGTGTGCCAATAAACGAAAGGGCTAAAATAGCAGACCCCATTCGAATCTGCTGTTTTGCCTTTCGTTGTTCCCGCTCTTGACTAGCACTCAAAAACTGGTAATCCTGAACGCTCAAGCTTTTATCGGCTGCCCAGATTTGAGCCTGGTAAAATGCTTGCCCTTGCAACAGGTGGGAGTCATCCTGATGCTTAGAAGCAACCCAAGCTGTAAGTTCCTCAGCATAAGGACGTAGCTCAGATAGGGCTTGATCAACCCACTTTTGGTCGAAAACAGTGGCATAGATGCGGTTGTAAACGCTAAGTGTTTCCTGCTGCTTGACGACCAAGCCCGATAACCGCAACTCCACTTGTTCCGGACTACCATCAGCGGCGACTTGACCCTGTTGCAAAATTTGCTGATAAAGTCCGAGCAGTTGAGCTGCCCGTTTCTCGTTTTTCAAGATGCGATCGCGAATCGTCTTAAGGTGTTCTGGCTGATCCTGAGTCTCCCAATTTTGAATCACATTTTGATGTACAAAGTTCTCGATCCACTCTGAAGTATTGTTGCTCAGTTCAGGAGGACTCTTGTAGACTAAACTACACAGCTTCTGAGTTAGAAAGGGCTGTCCGCCGGTCCAGGCTAATATCTCTTTTAGCACGGCTTCAGAATGGCTAACGTTCTCGGTCAATCCTTGAGCAAGGGGCTGGGCTTCATGCAATTGAAACCCCGTGAGATCGATTGTTTGACCAATATTAAAGGGTGTACGGTTCTTGTCCTGTGCTAAGTCCGAAGCTGTTGCTACGCCTAATAGTGCAAACGTCAAGCGTTGGTATGCTGTCTCATCTGCACGTTTGTTGTAGCACGATCGAATTAGCGCAAAAAAATCGTCTTTAAAGTCCAAGTTGAGAATGCTGTCAATCTCATCAATAAAAATCACGATTGGTTGGCAGATCTGAACGAGCAGCACAGTCTCAATGAAAAGATTTAGACGATTCACCGCAGAAAGGTAGTCATGCTCACGCCACCAGCTTCGGAAATCCAGTTCGAGCTTCAAGCTACTTACGATGGTAGCTGCAAGTCCTGCATACCAACGATCGGGTGTGACTTGTTGAGTTCCGATCGCAGTTACATCAATCACAACACAGGCAATGTTGGCGGCTTGCAGACGGCGCATAGTTCGGACGCGCAAACTCGACTTGCCCATCTGCCGCGAATTTAGCACGTAACAGAACTCACCCGCTTTTAGCCCCTCATAGAGATCTTGATCTGCCTGCCGCTCAACATAAGTTAGAGCATTAGGCGGTAGACTGCCCCCAACCTGGTATTTATAGGCTGGGGTTTGTGCTGGACTGATCATAAAATACCTACACACGTTTGTTAGCGATCGCGAAAGTACCGAAGATACAACTCACAGCGAGGGGTAACATGATTGCCTTCTAACTTTACGAGTCCCATGCTGTAGAGCTTAAAGGCCAGGACTGATCTTAACGAAACAGGAGCGTTTGTGTTGACAACTTGGCTAAACGCTGTTGCTAACTCTGGATACTGCTCTAAGTTCCATAACTGACGGCGGAGATGATCGCCATAACATCCTGATTCAGTTGTAGCTTGGCTCAATGCCTGCTCCAATGTGACGTTCTCGTAAGCAGCAACCTGATATATTGCCATTCGCACCAAGTAAGGATGTCCCCCGACTAATCTCATCAGTTGCTCGACCTGGGGTACTGTCCAATTTAATTGGTATCGCTGAGCTAAATCCTGGACTTGCTCTTGCGTGAACTCTGGTAACTCAATCGAAAGTCCGACATTAAACGGCGATTGGTTTAAATTCATTGGAATGTAAACTTCTGTAGAATGAACGATAACAAACCGAAGCTTTTCCCAACTGTCTTGATCCCCGTACCTTGCTCTTTCATACCAAGCTCTCAACAGCCCAAGAAAATCATTAGCAACGTCTGGGTAAGCAAACACACGATCGACTTCATCGAAGCCAATGACTAAGGGACGTGTTGTTTTTGCCAATAAGTAGTTCTCAAAATAAGTGGTACTGTTATAGTTGCCATCAAAAATGTCGTCCCAGTACTCGGCTAACTGATTGGGTAAACCCAGATTCTGACTCACGGAACCGCAAACCCATTGCATGAGTTTGTCCAAATTACTTAAAACGTTACTAGAGGCTAATTGAAAGCTTAAACAAACCGTGTGATGACCATGTTCTCTCGCCCGATGCAGAACTCTTGCCATCAACGATGTTTTACCCATCTGTCTCGGTGCTTTAATTCTGATGAGCGCTCCTGGATGAAGAATTTCTTGATAACAATTCGATTCGACCGGGGGACGTTCTATATAAAAAGCAGAGGCAAGCGGGACTTGACCCGTCGGGTATTCTCGTGATGGTGGTGGGGGAGTAAAAGGAATAACTTCATTGGTCAATAGATTTTGAATAGCTTCAACGATCGCAGCAGTATCATCTGCTGATGTCCACTTCCGCGACGGAAATTTCGCTAAATGGTCGCATAGATCGGAGTTCAGCACGACATTCAACCCAACCTGAATCGAAAGAATTGCAGGCTTATTGTGAGCATGGTGCAACTCCCAAACGTGGCGAATCTCTTCTGTAACCACCTCGCTAACCGCCGCTTGAGGAGATAACAGAAGCACATAACAGTCACACTGTTCTACTTCTTCAGCAAAGCGGTGAAACCAGTTTTCACGCTGTCGCATTTCTTCTCCAGCGATGAATACATCTTGTCCCACTGCTAGCAAGGTGAGGCGTAACTGTTGCGCTAAGTCGAAGTCCGACTCTAATTCACGATTCGCAGGGGAGTCTGCTCTACGATCGCTAATGCAAATTCTGGCGCGTCTTGTATCTTCTGGGGGGTAACATTCTGTTGAACGTGTGCCGTTCCACTCATCAGGATCAATGATATCCGTGGGTTGCAGATTTAAGGGATAGACAATGCTTCGCACTGACTCTCGATCCACATTTTTGGGCTTAATCAGTCGCTTCACTGTATCTAGAGCAACGCCTGCTTGGTTCGCAAGCGCCTGAAGCGTCCAGCCCCTGCTGTGCCGCCTTTCTTGCAGGATCTCGATGCCTTCCCTCGTGGCTCGAACGCCACGTCCAGAACCTTGCGTCATCATCATCAGCCTCACTGAGCGGTTCCTTCAGAGTTGCGCCTTGCGCTAATTGCTACCCACACTTTACCGAGTTGTAGAGAGCCGTTGCAATGCAGATCGATGCAGTTAATGTATCTGCCCTTAACTGCATCGATCTACTCCTGCCTAAACATCTAAAGCTTGCCTATGCTGATTGTAAAAACGTGAGTGAAGTTATGTTTCAGGCAAAGCAGATTCTGCAAGAGCGCTACCAACTTCTACACCCATTAGGGCGATCGCCTCAAGCGAGACAAACATGGCTTGCCACAGACTTAGCCACCGATCTCCACGAATTGGTTGTTATCAAACTCTTAGTGTTTACTGAAATCCAGCAATGGCAAGACCTAAAGCTGTTTGAACGAGAGGCTGAAGTCTTGAAATCTCTTGACCATCCCCGAATTCCACGCTATCGCAATTATTTCTTGGTCGATCAGCAGACTGATTCTCCATTCTGTTGGTGGGGCTTAGTGCAGGATTACGTTTCAGGCCGATCACTACAGGAGTTGATCGACCAGAGACATCGATTCAGTGAGAGTGAGCAAGAAGTTCGCCGGATGGCTGAATCGGTGTTACAAATTCTCCTTTACCTTCATAGCTTAACTCCTCTGGTTCTGCATCGCGATATTAAGCCCAGTAATTTAATTTTGGGAGCGGATCAGCAGATTTATTTAGTTGATTTTGGAGCAGTGCAAGATCGTGCCTCTGTTGAAGGTGCAACGTTTACCGTCGTTGGCACTTATGGATACACTCCGATCGAGCAGTTTGGCGGTCGTGCGGTTGCGAGTTCTGATTTGTATGCGTTAGGTGCAACCTGTATACATCTGCTCACTGGCATTCCGCCTGCTGACTTGCCGCTACGCAATTTACGCATTCATTTCCGCGACCATATCAGTTTTCATTCTAATTTTATCAATTGGGTCGAAAAACTCATTGAACCTGACTTAGAGAAGCGATTTAGCAGTGCTCTTAAAGCCCACGAAGCACTTGAACAAGGGATAGATGGTGAAATTACTCCGATTCATGACAGAATTCAGACCGTTTGTTCTATCCAATCGAAGAGAATTCAAAAAATCAGCCCTCATCTTGTAATAGAACAAACCTCTCCGCAAGTTCTCAAAATAAAAATTCGTGAATGTTTGCCTAATCTTAGTGATAGTACCCTTCCGTTTGCGTTCTACCTCTTCTACTTCGCTTGGGCTTTCATAGCCTTTACGTTGTTGCCATTTATCGGGGGAGCTTATGCATTCACCTTTGCGTTCATCTTGGCCTACCTTATCTCGATCAGTATGATTCTTTGGGAAGCTAGAGACAGAAAAATAGCTCCTGAAAATTCGATTCGATTTGATCTGAGATGCAATCACTTTGCGGTGACAACGCGATCGCGTTTTTCTACAAAGCGAAAGTCAGGGACGATCTCTGCAATTCGGTATCTTTCGATTACTTCATCCCAAGCATTTACCACTCGTACATCACGCAGAGTCTGGGCAATTACCATTCGAGCCGACGAAAATTACACACTGAATTGGAGACTCACGGAGGAGTCTATGTGGCTGGTGAACGAAATCCAGACCTGGCTAAACGCTAAAAAGTAGTGCAAATCGATGACCTTAAGGTAACTGCCTCTAACTGCTCTGTACTGCCCCTATTCAAAACCTCAGTGACTGGATATTCTCATGAATATAGAGACGACGAAAGGTGCTTCTGACAACAGCTTTGCTCTTTTATTCCTTAGCCTTGAAGGAGGTTCAATCTGACGAATCAGCCACTCATTACAAAAAGCACGAGGAACACAGGTACTCGTATCAGAGAGTTAACGCTTGCCATCTTGTGTTCTGTACCCTTCGGTGGTTTTTTCTTTATGGGGGCAGGATGGTTACTCGTATCGATTCCATCTCGCTATCAAGCCGAAGTAGCTTTCCACTCAAGAGGGCTTCTGACTTCTGGCATTGTCACTGAAAGGAGGGAATACACGGATTGTCATCCAATTGGTGGTGGTTTTGGAGTCAGTTGCACATCTAGATGCAATTTGAAGGTGAAATTTGCGAATAATGGGGAAACCGCTGAGTTTCGTGACTCTTGCTACAAATCTGCGAATGAAAATCAAGCGGTTCCAGTTTTGTATGACCCAACTGGTGTCAGCAAAGCACGGATCGATCGAGGAGGTACACCTGAGAGCCTCGCGAGAGATCAGTTCATCTTAAGTGTGGTCGTAGGGTTGCTAGGAATCGTTAGCCTGACTTGCTGTTCACCAACCGAAAACAATTAAAGCCACACTGCTCGGTGAACGTTCATATCCTAGACAGTACCGTGAATCGAAATTGGGGAAATCGCAATCTCGCGGATCTTACGACCATCGGGAAGTTGCGGGGATCTGCATAAGCCCCAAAAAGCAGACGTGTTGAATCAGAAGAGGGAACAAACCCTTCGCAATTAAGCAACGAAGACTTTATCTAATACTTCAGGAGAAAAAAGAATGCGTTTAAGTCACTTTCGGATTCCTGCTGCGATCGTTGGACTCGTCCCTACTACGATCGTTGGATTCGCTCTGATTGCCAATACACAGATCGAGCCAGCTAGGGCTGCTGCTATAGAACTTTACGATATTGCAGGAGACCGGTTTGTGCCTAAGCCACCTCCGCCTCGTCCTCTTTCTCAGAGGGAGCTAGATGAAATCATCCGACAACAAATGGCAAAACCATGTCGTCCGAATCCACTAGATGTCGCTCAATTTGGAGAAAAAAGAGCCTATCAGATAGCGTGTTCACGTCCTAGATCACAAGTCAAAATCAGACCAGGAGTCAGAATCAGATCACGAGTTAGGTGAGTTCCACTGAACACAAACCCTCCAGAGAAACTTTTTTCTTAAGCAATTGATAAGCTTCTCAACTTAGGAAGCGATCGAGATTAATGTTGCGATCGTTGCGCCCAATGGCAAAGCTCTTAATTACGGCAGTGGATTTATTTTGGATAAACCCCCAAAAGCAAACGCTAATCAGATAAGGGAGTAATCCCTCAATTACTCATGACATAACCTGGGAGTTCGGTCTATGTCTTCAGCCTTTTTGATCATTGATCAACAGCCCATTTCTCTAGCTCAGGCACTGGGCTATTTACAGGTTTCGGGTCATCTTCAACCATTTTTGTTAGAAATTCTTCATCAGCATGTTTTGTCGCACGCGGTGAAATCGCAAGTAGCCTTCTCACCTGCCGAGATTGAACAACGACTGATCGAGTTTCGGATGGATTACCAATTGATGAACGCTGATGAGTTTCAGAGATGGTTGATCGATCGCGGCACTGACTACGAAACTTTTCGCCAGCAGTTCGTGTGGGATATTGCTGTGGAGACTTTAAAGGATCAAATTTGTCAGCCGAATCTGCAAGCAGTTTTTCTGCAACGCAAATCGTCGTTCGATCGAGTGGTGTTGTCGTGGATTGGGGTGAGCGTCGAAGCGGAAGTTCAAAGTTTACAACAACAAATTGCAGCGGGCGAGGAGTTTGAGCAATTAGTAGATTGTTTGCGATCGCAACAGCCCGATACGATCACCGCTTTGAGTGAAGTCTTGACCTGGGAAGAGCTTCCAGAAGTGCTTCGGGAGGCGATTCAAAAAACGCCACAAGAAGCACGATTGGGAGCATTGATTGGTCCGGTGGCGATCGACGATTACTGGTATCTGGTGCAACTAGAAGATTGGTTGCCTGCTGAATTAGACGAGGAACTCGAAGCGCATTTGGCAGACGAAATTTTTGAGCAATGGCTCACCGAGAAAGTAGAAGCCATGACTGTCCAGCTATCAGTGAAATGATATGGTTTTAGAAACAGACATTCATACACTCAATTTGTCGTGGGATGAACCCCCGTTGAGTCTGCTGACGGACAAACAGAAACTTCAATTTCGGGAACACGCTCAAGTCAGCCGTCACGCAAGAGGAGAAGTACTTTGGTCGAGTCAAACTCCAGGTAGCCAACTGTTGCTGCTGGTTGGAAATGTTCGCTTGGTGCAGGAGAAAGGAACCTCAGCCTTAGAACCTGGGAAATCGGTCTTGCTGAAGCCAGGGAATTTCTTTGGCGACCATTTAAAGCTGGTTGGAGATTGGAAAGCGAGAGCTGCCAGTCAAGAAGTTGTTGTCGTATTTTGGCGATCGCACCTTTGGCAAGAAGCCGCCTCTCCAACGTTACACGACTGGTGGGCAGAGGTCCGCTGGCGCTACCAACCGCTCGATCCGCGACTCCGGCATCCCGCATCGGGCTATCCCTATGTTTTTAGCCTTAATAGCGCCGCCGCCTGCCTGACGATGGTGACGCAACATCTTCAAACTCCAGTTCCGCTCAAACAGGTTCAGCGGCAAGTGCGCGGGCTTGCGGTTCAGGATGTAGTAGCAGGGGCTGAAACGATCGGGCTTCAACTCCACCACATTCAGCAAATTAGTTGGCTGGGGTTGGAACAACTCCCGTTTCCAGCCCTGTTGCATTGGGGACAAAAGCACTGGATTGTGGTTTATGAAGTGAAGGGCGATCGGATGGTTATTGCCGATCCACTCAATCGCCACAAGCACTGTGAGAGTGTGCCGCGTGAGATCGTGGAGAGCGCTTGGGATGGACAGTTATGGTTAGTTCAGGCTGCGCCGAAAGCTGAATCTTTTAATCTGCGATGGTTTCTGCCTGCCGTTTGGAACTATCGCAAATTGTTGGGAGAAGTTCTGTTAGTATCGCTGGTGCTGCAAGTATTGGGACTAGCAAGCCCAATGCTGACGCAGGTGATCATTGATAAGGTACTTGTTCACGAGAGCTTATCAACACTGCATGTGATGGCGATCGCGCTTCTCGGTGTGGCTATCTTTGAAGCGCTTTTGGGTATCATCCGCCTTTTTGTGTTTACTCACACGGCGCGGCGACTGGACTTGAGTTTGTCCTCCCAACTGTTTCGCCATTTGTTGGAACTACCACTTGCCTACTTTGAAGCTCGCCGCGTGGGTGACACCGTTGCTCGTGCCCAAGAGCTGGAAAATATACGCCAGTTCCTCACTGGCACCGCTTTGACGGTCGTGATTGATGCGGTCTTCATTGTGGTGTATTTGGCATTAATGCTGTTCTACAGTCCGAAGCTAACCCTAGTGAGTTTGGCGGTGATTCCTGCACTGGCTGGACTAATTTTGGTGATTACGCCGATTCTGCGCAATATGTTAAATGAGTCCTTCAATCGTCATGCCGATAGTCAGTCTTTTCTGGTAGAAACGGTGTCTGGAATTCATGCGATCAAAGCTCACTCAGCTCAATTGCCGACGCGAGAGCGCTTCGAGGGATTGTTTGCTCGGTATGTGCGAACTAATTTTCGAGCCTCTACCTTGTCGAATGTCGATGGTCATGGCGGCGAATTTTTGAGGAACCTCTCAGAACTGATGATTCTCTGGTTTGGTGCAATGTTAGTGATTGAACGCCACCTCACAGTTGGGCAGTTGGTGGCGTTTCAAATGTTGTCAGGTAAAGCGATCTCGCCTCTCCTCCATTTAGCTCAACTCTGGCAAAATTTTCAGCAAGTGTTGTTGTCGGTCGATCGCATTGGTGACATTCTTAATGAAGCACCGGAAGCAGCGTCAGAAACCGGGTTAGTGTTGCCGCCTATTCAGGGTCAGATCAGCTTTGACAAACTGTTTTTCCGCTATCAGCCAGATCTCGAAGATGTGCTAAAAGGCATCTCGTTTGACATTGAACCAGGAATGTTTATTGGCATTGTGGGGCGTAGCGGATCGGGTAAAAGTACTTTGTCGAAGCTAATTCAACGTTTGTATCAACCCCGATCGGGGCGAATCTTACTGGATGGTTTTGACATTAAAGGTGCGAACTTAGTGTCGTTGCGTCAACAAATCGGAGTTGTGCTTCAAGACGACTTTCTATTTAACGGAAGTATCTTCGACAACATCACATTTAACAGTGCTGACATCTCACCTGAACAGGTTGTTGAAGCTGCAAAGATGGCGGCGGCTCATGACTTTATTTCTGAACTGCCCCAAGGCTATGAAACCTCGATCGGAGAACGTGGCACCGGGCTATCGGGTGGACAACGGCAACGATTAGCGCTTGCACGAGTTTTTCTCTCAAATGCCCCGATTTTGATTCTCGACGAAGCCACCAGCGCCTTAGATAGCGAAACCGAACGTCAGGTTTTGCAGAATTTGCAGCGAGTTCGCAACGGGCGGACGGTGTTAATGATCACGCATCGCTTTGCACCGCTCAAACATGCCGATCGAGTGCTCGTACTCGAAAAAGGAGTGCTGATCGAGCAAGGTTCTCACGAGGAACTCTTGCACCAAAAAGGTGCCTATTCTCTGCTGCACCAACAGCAGCAAGCAGCCGTTTAAGTTTTACCGCTCACAATTTCTACCTGACATTGGAGTACAACAATGAACCGTAATTCTTACTCAGACCCACAAGCTCATGCCAGTTTTCAACCGCGATCGCCCCAATCTGCGATCGACCCAACTCAACTCAGTCAGCCTGTCCATCACAGCAGTTCGACCAGCGATCTGGGTGCCAAATGGCTGAACAAAGCGAGTGGCTGGGTGGCTAACAAGTTTCAGACGGCACAGAATTTTGTGAATGGTTCGGGAGATGCGATCGCCCCCGATCAAATCCTTCCCGCTCTTAAAGGAACCGCATCACCCAATCAACCGCTAGTTGGTGTGATTGATTCGGGATTTGGCGCGAATGAGCATGGTAGCAAAATGGCCGAAGCCATTCAAAAGGAGAATCCGCAAGCGCAGATTTGGCAGGGGAAGGGGGTCGGCACCGGCAATTGGTCAGAATCGCTCGTTGAATTTGTCGATACTGCCAAAGCGGGTGGACATTCTCGTGCCGTTGCTAACCTCAGCTTTGATCTGACCGAAGTTCATCCAGACGGCAGCACCTCCAATCGATCGCGACTTACGGCGGATGAACAATCTGCTTTAGCCTATGCTCGTAACAATGATGTGCTGGTTGTTGCATCATCGGGAAACCAAGGTGGTGCTATGTCTGCTTTAGGGCAAGCCTCTCAACCCTCTGACAATTTGATTGTGGTGGGTGCAGCAAATGGGAGCGATCGCGCTGCCTACTCCAGTTATGGCAACGGCTTAGATCTGGTTGCAGACGTGGGGACTGCGGGAACATCACTCGCCGCCGCGAAAACGACTGGTGCGATCGCCAACATCTGGAGCGCCAATCCAGAGTTGAGCAGTCAGCAAGTCAATCAAATTCTCACTACCACTGCCGCCGATTTAAAGGCTCCTGGCAGGGATGCTGAAACAGGCGCGGGGTTGCTGAATGCGACGGGCGCAATCGATCTGGCAACACACACTACTCCTGAAGCGATCATGTTTTCTGGCGCTCAACTGATTCAACAGGTTTCTGATTTTGATGAGGCATCAAGTTTCAGCAGCGGAGCTTGGACAAGTACAGATGGAGCAATTGCGAGTGAACGACCAAATTGGGGTTGGAGTGATATTGCTCATGGCGCTCTCGATGTTGCAGGCTTTATTCCAGTCGTTGGAGCCGTTGCAGATATCGCCAATGCAGGCTTGTACGCTGCCCAAGGTGATTATGCCAATGCGGCAATGTCTGCCGCTGCCGCCGTTCCGGGTGTTGGGGATGCTGCCGCTGCGGTAAAGCTTGCCAATCGTGGCGTGCAGGCAGTACGGGCAGCCAATCGAGGGACACGCGCTACACAAAGTGTTGCCGCCAGAGCGTTTGCCAGTCCTGGTGCGCAAGCAGTACGGGTAGCTAACCGAGGGACACGTGTCACACAAAGTGCTGCCGCCAGAACAGTCCCTAGTCGGACACTTCCCGGCAGATCGGAGCGTCCCGTTGCTCCAAAGTCGGCACCACTTAGCGGATCTAGACGACCCGGACAAGGTGCTGGAGGAAGACCTCCTGCCGGAACAGGAAGACCTCTTGCTACTCCTAGGCGGCAGCAACCTGTACAGGAGCGTTCTGGCTCACCTAAAGCAGCACCTAGACCAGGTCTAGGAAGAGTTACAAGAGCGGTTGCAGCTACAACTGCTGTTGCTACGGTAGCCCCATATGTTGCCCCTTTAGTATCTGAACAAGTTCCAAGACCTAACCCATCAGGGAGCGCTCCAAACCCGAATCCAGGTCAGCCAACACAGCCTAATCCAGTTCCAAGACCTGACCCATCCGGGAGCGCCCCGAATTCAGGTCAGTCTACACAGCTCAACCCAACGCCTACAGAGATCCCATACTCAAATCCAACACAGCCCTATCCAGGTTCAACACCCCCACAGCCGTCGTCTGGGCAACCTAACCCGACTCCAGGTCAGGTTACGATTCGTCGAGGTGATACCCTGTGGGAAATCGCTCGAGACCAACTGGGTAGCGGTACTCGCTGGCGCGAACTGCTTAAAGCTGATGGTAGTTCTTTTACAGAACAGGAGGCACGTCGTCTGAAACCTGGAGAATCAGTGCAGCTTCCTGAAGCCAAGCGGGGAAAGCATCCCGCTCCAACAGGAACACCTGCACCGTCACCAATTCAGGATCGAACTTCTGATGTAGTGGTGGGACGAAAACCAAATGGTAAGTGGGATATTAAGGTTATGCCAGAAGGTGTCGAGAAGCTTAAGCGTGACGATACGAATGAGATGCGACTACAGTTGCAGTATGATACCGATAACGAACGTACCCTCGGGATCGCGATCAAAAATTCTGAGAGGGTGGGAATCACTGCTGAGCAAGTAGATCAAGCTACCGATGCACTATTAGAAAATGCACAATTGGACAAGAACGATCCTAAAAAGTGGGCTAGATGGTTCCCCCCCAAGCATAACAAAGCGCTAAAAAAAGCACTAAATGCAGTAGATAAATGGGCAAAGTCCAAACCGCCTTTTGGTATTGCTGGCGACCTAAAACTAAAGTATGAATGGAGCGAGCAAGATCTAAAAGGCGAGCAGATGAAAAAAACAGTGAACAATCCTTCTAAACCTCCAAACCATTACAGAGTTGAGCTTGAAAATCTAAAAGGGCACAATCTGAAATTAGCTAACTAAGCCGAGGGTCTACTAATGTCAGAAATTTTTTCTGAAGATCATGTGACAACCATTCTCCTAATTTGCGGAGAAAACATTGATGCAAATTTAATCAGTCAAAAACTGGGGTTTTCATCCAGTACGTTCAGCCGAAAGGGGGAAGTTATAGTACCCCTACCTGAAGATGGAGCAACAAGGAGCTACGACAACCGATTCAACCTTGACTGCTGGAGACGAACTCTAACCAAGAATCAGGGAACAGAAGATTTGAAGGAACAGTTAGAGCTTTGGATACAACTTCTCTACCCAGTTCGTTTAGCATTTCGAGAGTTTAACAGTTTGGGATATTGGAGTGTGATTGACTGTCAAATCGCGTCTAGCAATCTCCAAATTCCCTCCATCCAGTTTCGGTTAACGAAGGAAATGCAGTTGAAGTTATCGCAGTTAGACCTTGATCTGGACTTCACAATTTATATGTAGACAGCTAGCAGTAGGGTGGGCAATGCCCACTCTACAAGCAAAATTAAAACTCCTCGCTTTGAGCAAATTTATCAAGATTTCGAGTTGTAAGCTGCAACTGCCAAGATTTGAACGCCATCGTTTGCGTTCAGAGCAGCAACTTTCGAGTTCAAAGCTCCATCTCTCAAGTTCAGAACAGCAATGATCTAGTTCAAAACTGCAACAGCTGAGTTCAAAATTTCAACGATCACGTTCAGAACAGCAACGATCGCATTCAGAACTCCATTCTTCCAATGCAAAACGACAACGATCGCATCAATAACCTCAGCTTCCAGACTCAGATCTCAAACGATCGAGTCCAAGATGCGGATCAAACCACTTTAGGAAAAAAGCATTATGAAAGCTCCCCCAACGTCGGTTCAACGTCAGCAAACAAAGTATCAGTTTGCGAATTCCCAGGAATACCTGAACTATGAATTAGGCAATGCTCAACGTCGATTGCCTCCGTTGTATGTTCGGCTGCTCGGATTTGGCATTTGTGCGCTGATCGGCGGCACGATCGCTTGGGCAACCTTCAGCAAAGTCGATGAAGTAGCAACGGCTCCCGGACAGGTGATTCCCGCCTCACAAGTACAGCCGATGCGATCGCTTGCCAGTGGTTTATTGCGCGAAATCAAAGTCACCGAAGGCAAGCATGTGCAGCAAGGCGAGGTTTTAGTGCAGCTTGACCCGACGATTTCTCAGTCCGAAGTTGATCGCCTCGAAAAACTTTCCCAACAAAGCCGCGACACTCTCGCCCGCCTGCAAGCCGAACGCACCGGCAACACCCAAGCCGGAAGCCTGCTGCAAAACCAACTATTAGCCGCCCGCCTGCGAGAGTTTCGCGATCGCCGTGCGGCTGCCAATGCCGAAGCCAACCGTCAGATGAGCCTGATCAAAACCACCCAGGTAAAACTCAGTCAATTGCAGTCAGAGTTTTCACATATCCAAACCAAAGCGAAAGCGATCGGCTCATTAGTTACCCAAGGAGCCGTGCCCCGGTTTGACTATCTCGATACCCAAAACAAAGCGGATTCTTTGCAAAAAGAAATCGTCGCTCAAGGACAGGAAATTGAGCAAGCAAAGCAGACTTATCAAGCCGCGATCAAGAACGCAACTCGATTAGAATCTGAACGACAAAGCGAGATTCTGACCCAAATTGATAAACAACAGCAAGAACTCACCGACCTGGAAGGCAAATTGACTCAAGCCCAAGCGCAATACAAGTACAGTACAGTTCGGGCTGGGGCGACGGGCACCGTCTACAACATCAAAGTTAGCAAAACGGGATCTACAGTGCAACCGGGCGATGAAATGCTGTCGATCGTGCCCGATGGCGAAGCGTTAATTCTCGAAGCGAACGTGCAAAATCAGGACATTGGCTTTGTGCGATCGGGCATGAAAGTCAAAATCAAGCTAGCAACCTTTCCCTATCAAGAGTTTGGTATAGTGGCAGGAACGGTGAGTAAAGTTAGCCCCAACGCTGTGAACGAGCCGAATGTTGGGTTAGTGTTTCCGGTGCAGGTGCAACTCAAGCAGCGATCGATCATAGTCAACGATCGCGAAGTGTTGCTCTCTCCGGGGATGGCAGCAACCGCAGAAATTGTTACCCGTCAGAAAACTGTGATGAGCTTTTTGTTAGATCCGATCACTGCCAGTTGGGATCGGGCTTTTTCAGGGCGATAGAGGCATAATCTTACATTCAATGGCGATGCACTGGGCGCGATCGTACTTGCCCCGATCGCCCAAATCAAGTCAACGATGGCTTACTCACGCCCACTGAAATCTTGGAAATGAAGCTCAAGGCGGAGATGGTGGTGCTGAGTGCGTGTGATACGGCGAAAGGCGATGTGACGAGCGATGGCATCGTCGGATTGTCGCGGTCACGCTTCGCGTGTGACAAAGGCAACGCTGATCGCCGTAGGGGCAGGGCTGTTTCATTGTAGGAGAGGAAATATTCGCTGGAGGGCGTTGCTGAATGAGAAGATGAATTAGCATGGAATCGGCACATCTCGAA
>NZ_JCACCM010000130.1:0-16930 GCF_059501405.1 Myxacorys sp. | reverse complement strand
AATTTCGAGATGTGCCGATTCCATGCTAATTCATCTTCTCATTCAGCAACGCCAAGCAGGATGTCTTTGGGTGGAAGATGAAGATTAAATCTACATCTCAGTTCGTGCTTGTTAAGTGTATGTAGTTTTGCAGTACAACAACTCTGGTGCAGCGGATTGACTAGAGCCGCTTGAGTAAGATGTAAAAGCACGGCAGCCGCTGACCAGAACCGTTAGTTCATCAGACCCGAAAGCCAAAGTTAGGTTTTAGATGAGATCGCCCTGTGAATATCTTCATCACGCCTTGCCTAAGCTTGCCTTGCAGATTTCGCTTTTCGTACTTTTGGTTTGGCTTCATTTGTCTTAGTCGTCTTCGCCTTCGAGCCGTTACCGTTAGTGCTGTTGACATTCGTAGAGCCAGTTTGGCGCAGAGCTGCGGCTTGCGCAAGCAGCGATTCCGCAAAGGCATAGGCAGCCGCTTCTGTTGTGGCATTTTCACTAGAGCCGACTTGTCCACTTGCGAGTTGGGCAAGTTCCTGCCGTCGCTGATCGCTGTCTAAAGGACTGACTCGAACCACTGTCCGCAAATCAGCGTCTTTAGCAGGTTTAGCGCCATTCCCATTTGTGGCTTTCCCGGTTTTGCCGTTGCCCGGATCGATCACTTGTTTATCGACGTGGAAGTGATGATCGGCCATTGCGGCGACGATCGGTTGGTGAGTGACGCACAACACCTGATGATGCCGACCCAACTGATACAGTTTTTCTGCGATCGCTTGTGCCACTCGCCCCGACACGCCCACATCGATTTCATCAAACACCAAGGTTTCTGCCGAATCGACTTGCGAAAAACAGGCTTGCAATGCTAGCAAAAATCGGCTCATTTCTCCGCCTGAGGCAATTTCGGTGAGGGGCTGCAAGGGTTCTCCAGGATTGGGGCTGAAGAGATAGGTGATGCGATCGCTCCCCGCCGCTGTCGGCGCGATCGCGCTAATACCGACCTTGAACTGCACTTTTTCCATCGCCAACGGTTTTAGCTCGGCAACGAGACGAGATTCAAGATCATTCGCTGTGGCCTGCCGAAGACCTGTAAGTTTCTCGCAGGCTTGCGTCAGAGCTTTCTGACGTTCCTTAGCCGTCTGTTCTAATTCTTCGAGCGATTGTCCAGCTCCGGTAAGTTCTTCGAGTTCGGTTTGCAGGGAGTGTTGCAGCGCGATCGCATCCGCCAACGTAGGCCCGTATTTACGGCAAATTTGTTTCAGTTCAACAATCCGTTCTTCCACTTCCTGAAGCCGTTGCGGATCGGTTTCTAAACCATCACCGTAAGCGTTAATTTGCTGTCCGGCTTCTTCGATTTGCGCTAGGGCAGACAGCACCATGTCTAAAATCGGCTGCACCTGGTCGTCAAACCGCACCATATCCGTCAACAAGTTTTCAGCCTTACCAAGCAGATCAGCACAGGCTTCGCCGCCTTCATTTTCGTTCTCATAGATCGCTTGATAGACCTGAAAGCTTTGCTGCTGCAACTCGACGCTGTGACCGAGGCGTTTGCGTTCTTGCTCTAACTGCTCAAGTTCATCGGGTTCGCTCAAGTTTGCGCCGTTGAGATCCTGCAATTGATATTGAAATAGATCAAGCTGTTGCAGACGTTGCTGTTCCGACTGGCGACGTTTTTCCAGCGCTTGAGACGCTTGCTGATAGGTTGAGAACGCTTTGCTCACAACTTCGCGCTGCTTTAGAAGAGCAGATCCTCCAAAGCTGTCGAGCCAATCTCGCTGTAAACTGGGCTGCCCAAGCTGGACGGTTTGACCTTGAGCAGTAATTTCAACCAAGCGATCGCGCAGAGCCTCCATCTGCTGCTTGTTGACCAGGACGCCATTGATCCGCGATCGATTGCGTTGCCCGCTTTGGTTAGCCACAATCTCACGCGTACAGACAGCGGTTACGTCATCAATTAATTCAATTTCTTCGGCGGCAAACCACTCTTTCAGCGCCAAATTTGCCTGAAATGTTGCTTCAATCAGCGCTCGTTCTTCTCCGGTGCGAATCGACCGACCGGAGATTTTGCCCCCCAATGCCGCGTCGATCGCATCCAAAATAATGGATTTACCCGCGCCTGTCTCTCCCGTAAGAACGTGAAGTCCTGACCCAAAATCTAGTTCTAGATGGTCAATTAGAGCAAAATTTTCAATCCGTAAGGACAGCAACATGGGCGTTTATACAAGTTGGCGAAGACGCTGATTTATCAATCTTAGATTCATCGATCCTACTTCGCTAGCGACTGATTTGACGGGTCGATTTTTGAGGGAAAGGGAAAGTCAAATAGCAGAGTCTATCTCAATGTTAACGATCGCTGAATTTATCACAACCACTTTTTCGTCTTACTGATAGTAAATATGTTCTTTTTAATCGTCAAGTGTGTCTTAAAGTTAAGGTCAGCTCTCATGTTCTTTTGCTTTATTCATTCAGTTCTCTCTTCGTTGGGATTTCTCTGCTCGAATCGTTCGGTAATCTGGCGATAGTGCTATGCCTCAAGTTCAGGCAAAAATGATTCATTAGGAATTAGTAGAAGCTTCGGGGCTTGTTGTTACAATAGTTTACATGCCGTCTCCGGTCTCCCTATGAACGTTACCAATTCTAAGCCTGCCTCCTCTATTGCATCGGTTGATTTGCAAGCAGATCAGCCCTCTGCAATGGGTTACCCCGATCGCGACCCTGCGTTTGCAGAGACGCTGCCCTTTATTCGCACTGACGAAAGCGGCATGATTACGTCAGAAATGTCGCTTGTGCCTAAAAAGGAAGATTTGGCGGGAGTTTACGATCCAGCGCTGGTTGCAGCGTACTACAGGACTCGTCCGTGGCAGGCGTGGAGACGCTCACTTGGTATTTTTCTGCCGTTTCTCTGGTTTGCGGCGCGGCTGTGGTGGGATCGGATTACGGGCATCAGTTTTAGAAAAGAAGCGCGCCAAGCTGTTCATCTGCGCGTCATGCTGACAACCTTAGGTCCTGCCTTTATCAAAATTGGACAAGCCTTGTCTACCCGCCCTGACTTGGTTCCGCCTGCCTATCTCGAAGAACTTACGAAGCTTCAAGATCAGCTACCGCCGTTTCCGAACGAAATTGCATTTCAGTTTATTGAAGAAGAATTAGGCGATCGTCCTGACCAGATTTATGCAGAATTAAGCGCCGATCCAATCGCGGCTGCCTCGCTCGGTCAGGTTTACAAAGGGAAGCTGAAAACGGGTGAACAAGTTGCCGTGAAGGTGCAACGTCCGGGCTTGGCTCAGAACATCGCGTTGGATATGTATATCTTGCGGTGCATTGCGGCTTGGGCAATGACGAATATTAAGCGAGTGCGCAGTAACTTAGTTGCGATCGCAGATGAACTCGCAACTCGCATCTTTGAAGAGATGGACTATACCCAGGAAGGACACAATGCAGAGCGGTTTGCCGAACTCTACGGGCATCTTCCTGACATCTACGTGCCTCGGATCTACTGGCGCTACACGGGTCGTCGGGTTCTGACGATGGAATGGATCAGCGGCACAAAGCTAACTCAGCTAGACGCCATTGAAGAGCAAGGCATTGATGCGACTCATCTGATTGAAGTGGGAGTGCAATGTTCGCTGCGTCAGTTGTTAGAACACGGGTTCTTTCACGCCGATCCGCATCCGGGTAACTTACTCGCGATGCCAGATGGCAAGTTGGCTTACTTAGATTTCGGCATGATGAGCGAGGTGAAGCCTTATCAGCGCTATGGATTGATTGAAGCGATCGTGCATTTAGTGAACCGCGATTTTGAGGGCTTAGGACGCGATTACGTCAATTTAGAATTTCTCTCGCCCGACACCGATCTCACCCCGATTATTCCCGCCTTTGCAGAAGTGTTTAACGAAGCGTTGGGTGCAAGCGTTGCCGAGATCAACATCAAAAGCATTACCGATAAACTGTCGGCTTTGATGTATGAGTATCCGTTCCAAGTGCCCGCTTACTATGCGCTGATCATACGATCGCTCGTTACGCTAGAAGGAATCGCGATTCATGTTGATCCCGGCTTTAAAGTTCTAAGCAAGGCATACCCTTATGTAGCGAAACGGCTGCTCACCGATCCGGCTCCTCAACTTCGAGAATCGTTAAAAGACTTGTTGTTTAAGGATGGAAGCTTCCGTTGGAACCGACTTGAAAACTTGTTGCGAAACGCTCGAAGCAACGCAGATTATGATCTCGATCAAGTCATCGATCAAGCAACAGACTTTCTGTTCTCCGATCGCGGCGAGTTTATTCGCGTTAATTTGGTCAACGAAGTAATCAAAAGCTTAGATGCGCTAGGACAATCGGCATGGCGCAGTCTTAACTACGGCTTGCGAGAGCGGGTTGGCTTGGCGGTCGAGCGTCCTGCAATTTCCCCCGAAAATCAGCAAACTCTAGAGCAGGTCAAACGCATTTGGAAGATTTTGCAAGAAACACCGGGCTTTGATCAAAACAAAGTGCTAGCTTTAATTCCTCGAATTTTGGCGAAACCGGAAACTCAAGAAGTCGGTAAACAGATTGTTGGCGGACTGGCTCAGCGCTTGACGGCTCGGCTGCTTCGAGAGGTGCTAGTGACGGATCAGGCAAAACCACCTGCACCGATTGTTTACGAACCCCGCTCTACTGGGCTATTAGCTGCGTCTAAATAAGAAGCTCACAATTCTTGTGATTAGCCTAACGTTTGACTCTAATGATTCAAACGTTAGGTTTCACGCTGAGAATTGCTAGTTTTCTGGCCGATTTCTGAAAAGCGAAGGAAAATAGAGATTGGAACTACTTCTTGTTAAAAGCACATGAGTAATAGCAGTAACTTTCGTGAAGCATTTCGGAGTGCCAAAGGACAAGCGATCGTCGGTCCTAATGTGATCGCTAATGCCCTTCCTTGGTTGGGTGGTGGGCTAATTCTCACGGCCGCCGGGGCTTATGGCGGATTGAAAGTCATTGAAAACAATCCCCAGATTTTCTTCCCAACATTAATTGGGGCAGTAATTGTCGAACTGATTTTATTCTTCGTCGCGTCGAGTGTTGCTCAGAAAGGGAACAACAGTGTTGCTCTTCCTCTGCTGGCAACCTACAGTTTGCTGTCGGGCTATACCCTGAGTGGATTGGTTTCTCTTGCGTTGCGAACCGAAGGCGTTGGCATGGCTGGAGTTGGGTTTGCGGCGTTAGGGTGTGGCGTTACCTTTATCGCGGCTCGTCCAATCGGCTCTAATCTTTCCGAGGAAGATGGCTTTGCTTTGACCAGAACCATACAACTCGGCATCATTGCTCTGTTTGTGGTGATATTGGGTCAGTTTCTGTTGTCGCTGTTTGGCGTCTACGCGCCCTCGTTTTTAGAGGTTGCCATTTCTGCGATCGGGGTTTTGCTATTTGTAGGCGCGGCGGTTGTTGATTTCTTTATTTTGCCGCGCACCTATCGCGATGATCAGTATATTCCGGCAGCGTTGTCGATGTATTTAACGTACATCAATCTGTTCGTGTTTATCCTGCGGTTGCTGATTGCGATCAACGGTCGCGATTAATTCTGTTGGTCAATTTGTTTTTTGGTCAATTTGTTTATAGTAGTAGAGACGTAGATATTGCGTCTCTATTTTTTTGGCTTGTATGTTACCTCTGTAAGACAGAATGTTGATGTAACTTTGATCACTAGCGCGAAGCGCGAAGCGCAACTCCGCAGCAACCGTAATGGGGTTCTGCGACCAACAGATTTGCTAATCGCACCCCCAACCGGAGCCGTATTATGTCCCAAGATATTCACCCGACCCCTCCTTTTGATGAGACGAACGATCAGACGCCCGACATCGGTGGCGGTTTGCCAGTCATTGAATATTGGGCAAAGCATACGCTGTCTCCCGAAGGACCAAAACTTTGGAAAACGCTGTTTCACAATAGCGCTTGTCTCTCGTGTTCGTGGGGCACAGGCGGACAAAAGGGAGGCTTTACCAACGAAGAGGGCGAACAACTTCAGCGCTGTATGAAAAGCGTCGAGGCAATTTCTGCCGAAATTAAGCCCCCAATTCCGGCTCACTTTTTTGACACACATAGCATTGAGGAACTTCAGCACCTCACCTCAATGGAAGCAGATCGGTTGGGGCGGCTCAGCTTTCCTGTGATTTTGAGAGCAGGGAAGTCTCATTATGAACGAATCAGTTGGGATGAAATTTACGACCTTGCAGCAGAGGCATTGCGTAAGTCTCCTGAACGAGTGGCATCTTATAGTTCCGGTCGATCGTCGAATGAAGCGGCGTATTTGCTGCAACTGATGATCCGGGCACTTGGATCAAACAATTTGGCAGACTGTTCTGATTTGTGTCATGCGCCTTCGACATTTGCACTCAATCAGATGTTTGCGACGAAGACATCGGTGGTGAGTTTAGAGAACCTTAAACATGCAGATTGTGTGGTGCTGACGGGGGCAAACTCTGCTTACAATCATCCTCGGCTGATGAACGAGTTGATTAAACTGCGCGATCGCGGCGGTAAAATTATCGTGATCAATCCGGTAATGGAAATCGGACTGGTTAAGTTTGGTTCGCCAGCGTTTCCGATCAAATCTCTTATTCCCGGCTCTCCTATTGCGTCGCTCTATCTTCTGCCGATTCCTGGTAGCGATGTGGCTCTGTTTGTCGGCATTCAAAAAGCTCTGATCGAGCAAGGCTTCCTCAACACTGAATATTTGCAAGCGCACACTGAAGGATGGGAAGCGATCGTAGAGCAAGCCCAAGCCAATTCATGGGAAACGATTACCGGAATCTGTGGAGTCCCGCAACCCGAGATTGAAGCGGCTGCAACAGTAATTGGAACATCAGAGCGAGTAGTTTTTGGTTGGGCAATGGGCATTACCCAACATGCAAACGGAGTCGATAATGTCTACAGTATTGCCAACACAGCGCTGATGACGGGGAATGTCGGTAAAGAAGGTGCAGGAGTCATGCCTGTACGAGGACATTCTAACGTTCAGGGATTTGGATCGATGGGCGTGACGTCGCATGGGTTGAAGCAAGAGATGCAGCAAGCCCTCGAAACGCTGTTGGGACGCCCTCTCAGTCGAGTCAAAGGCTACGATACTCGTGCGTTGATCGAAGCGGCAGATGATGGCAAAATCGATTCGCTGATTTGTTTGGGCGGCAACTTGTACGGCGCAAATCCCGATTTAACCCAGGCAAAACACGCGATCGCTCAGATTGAAACGGTAATTTATCTGGCAACAAAGCCTAATATCGGACATTTCAACGGCTTAGCAAAGCACAACACAATTATTATTCCGGTCCTCAATCGGTTTGAAAATCCGCATAAAACAACGGTCGAATCGGGTAACAATTTTGTACGCCTCAACGACGAGGGAAAGACTCATCTTACGGATGCTGATCTGATTCCAGAAGTGGAATTTCTGACCGAATTAGCGGGGCGAGTTCACGGTGAGTACCCCGTGAATTGGCGTAAGTTGCAAGACACGAAATATGTGCGGCAGCTAATTGGCGAGACGGTTCCGGGCTACGAGAAAATGAAGACAATTGATGAAACCAAAGAAGAGTTTACGATCGCAGGTCGCATTCTAACCGAGCCGAAATTCTCCACTCCGTCAGGTAAAGCGTTAATGTTCACAACACCATTACCCACGCTAACGCTGCCCCAACCGAAAGACCTGAATGCGCCAGACCATAGCTTAGTGTTGTCCCTGATTACGGCTCGGAGTTATTCTCAGCACAACACTGTTGTCTACAAAATTGGCGACAAGTATCGGGGAATGCCTCACCGCAACTGCATATTGATGAATTCACTCGATGCAGAACGAGCAGGATTGCAGGAACATGGACGAGTCACTGTGCAGGGAAATGCAGGCAAGCTAGAACATGTCGAAATTATTTATGGGGCAATTCGACCAGGGGCAGCGCTGATGTTTTACCCAGAAGTGAATGTGATTTTCAATGCCAAAATTGAAGCGCGATCGGGGACGCCTGCATTTAAGCGAGTTCCGATCGCGGTTTACGCGGAAGCAGTCGTCTCCGTCTGAGCAGTTGCGGGCAGGCAAACGGTAAATTCAGTTTTACCAGGGCGGGATTCGAGCGAAATCGTTCCCTGATGGCGGTTCTCAACAATTCGCCTCACAACTTCTAATCCTAATCCTGAGCCTTTGCCCACAGGCTTTGTGGTGAAAAATGGCTCAAAAATCCGCGATCGCACCTCCGCCGGAATGCCGTCTCCCGAATCGGTGATGGAGACTTCGATGCGATCGCCATGATGCTGAGTGGTGAGTTCCAACACACCCTGTTCGTTCATTGCATCGATCGCGTTATCAATTAGGTTCGTCCACACTTGGTTTAACTCGCTGCCATACGCCCATATCTTTGGCATCGTCGAGTCGTACGATCGCCGAATCTCGACGCCCTGTTTGAGCTTGTATGAAAATAATCGAATCGTGTCTTCGAGTCCTTCATGCACATCAACAATTTGCCGCGCCCCTTGATCAAGATGTGAGTAAGATTTCATCGACTGTACCAGTTGCGAGATGCGCTCGGCTCCCCGTAAGCCGCTGGCAATCATCGACATGACTTCAAACGACAGCCCTAACCAGCGCAGTCCCATATCTCGCAGTTCGGTGGAATCGTTCCTCCACCGCTCCATCATTGGCTCTAGGGCCTCCACCGTCATGCCTGCTTCCGCCATTGGCTCAGCTAGTTTCCACGCTTCCTTCACGCCATAGTCTTCGAGCCACTCTAAGAGTTGATCTTCTTGATCTCTCATCTTTAATGGATCGATGCGCTTGCTGATGATCGTGTCGTATCCCTCATCTCGAAGCTTGAGCCACTGCTGAGTATGCGCCTCTTCAGTTTGCTGTGCGCCGTAGACTAAATTCATGCGCTGCAATTCGAGCAGCGCAGGCGTAATTTCTTTCAGGGAACGCACCAGTGCCGCTGCCGGATTGTTTAACTCGTGAGCCAGTCCTGCTGCTAGCGTTCCCAACGCTGCCATCTTTTCTCGACCGCGAATGAACGATTCTAGCCCCCGCGATCGCTTCGCCACGGTTTGAAACACGACTCGCTCAAAGGCGCGACACTGGTGTAGCAACGTCAAAAAGTCATCTGCCGATAGCTCGTAGAGGTGACACTCAGACATTGCTCGCACAGTCACGGGGACAGGTTCACCCGTGAGAACAGGAATTTCGCCAAAAAACGATGGCGCTTCATGCTGCCCGATCGGCATCTCAATCCCACCACTTTTGCGCGTCAGCCCGATGTGACCACACATGAGAATAAAAAAGCCACTCGGCGGATCGCCTTCATGAGACAACACTTGATCAGGGTTTAGATCGATGGGCTGAGCGCGATCGCACATCCAATACAGTCGATCCTCCGGCAAGGCTTGAAACAATTCAAGTTTCTGTAACTCTTCAATACACAGCATGACGCAGACTTCTCCTGAATCAGTTGGGCAGATGAATCAATCGGGCAGAACACAATCGGTAAGAGGCTTAGGTTAGAAAACCGCAATCGCTTAAGTTGAGTGTCCTTAACTTCGAGGTGATCACGCTCCTCCTTTAGGCAGACCCAGCCCCAGCCGTTCGGCTTTACGCTAGAACCAACTTCACCTACAAAGATAGAGTTTATGGCGAAACCAGTCATCCTCACGGTAGACGACGATCTTGACGTTTTGAGCGCGATCTCGCGGGATCTTCGTAGGCAGTACGGCGATCGCTTTCGGATTATACGGACGGATTCGGGGAGAGCCGCGCTAGAAGTGTTGCAGCAACTAAAGCTCAAGAATGAAGCCGTTGCTACATTTCTGGTGGATCAGCGAATGCCCCAAATGAGCGGGGTGGAGTTTCTAGAGCAAGCGATCGAGCTATTTCCAACAGCAAAACGAGTCTTGCTGACCGCTTACGCGGACACCGATGCGGCAATTCAAGCGATCAACACGGCCAGGCTCGATTACTATCTGCTGAAACCGTGGGATCCACCTGAAGAACGGCTGTATCCTGTTTTGGATGATTTGACCGATGATTGGTTTGCGTCGTTCCGCCCTCCGTTTGAAGGCATTCGGGTGATTGGGAATCGTTGGTCGCCTCAGTCACATCAGGTGAAGGATTTTCTGGCTCGCAATCAAGTGCCTTATGAGTGGCTCGACATTGAGCTTTCCCAAGAAGCCCAACAGTTAGCAGAGTTCGCCAAATGTAACCGTCTAGAATTGCCGCTCGTGCTATTTGCGGACGGCACAAGTCTGCTGCAACCGACTCCAGCTCAAATCGCCGCGCAAATTGGACTACAAACTCAAGCAGGAAATCCATTTTATGATTTGGTGATTGTCGGTGGTGGCCCGGCGGGACTGGCGGCGGCAGTATATGGCGCATCTGAGGGCTTGCGGACGGTGATGCTAGAGCGCGAAGCACCAGGCGGACAAGCGGGCACGAGTTCTCGCATTGAGAATTATTTGGGCTTTCCCGTGGGGTTAAGCGGCAGTGACTTAGCCCGCCGTGCCGTGACTCAGGCAAAACGGTTTGGTGTAGAGATCCTGTCGCCGCAAGAAGCGACAGGCATTCGCATCCAAAATCCGTATCGCATCATTACCTTGGCAGATGGCGACGAAATTAGCTGTCATGCATTGATTCTGGCATTGGGCGTTTCGTGGCGACGCCTCAATATTCCAGGAATGGAGCGGTTGACGGGTGCAGGGGTCTATTACGGAGCGGCACAGACCGAAGCGATCGCATGTCAAGACGAAGATGTTTATATTGTTGGCGGCGCGAATTCGGCGGGGCAGGCGGCGATGTATTTCGCAAAATACGCGAGACAGGTCACGATGCTGGTGCGCGGCGAATCGCTCACCAAAAGCATGTCTCAATATCTGATTGATCAAATTGAGGCAACTCCAAATATTGCCGTTGAGGTGCATTCCAGCGTGGTCGAAGTCAAAGGCGAGAACAGTTTAGAAGCGATCGCGATCGCCAATACCGTCACGGGCGAAACAAAAACGGTTCCAGCTATATCTCTATTTATTTTTATTGGAGCCGAACCCCGGACTGACTGGCTAGATGGCACGATTAACCGCGATTCTAAAGGCTTTGTTTTGACAGGGCCTGATTTAAAGAGCGATAGCCATCCGATCAAAGGCTGGTCTGTCGATCGCGATCCCTATTTGCTAGAGACAAATATTCCTGGCGTGTTTGCGGTTGGAGATGTGCGGCACAATTCGATCAAACGAGTCGCATCTGGGGTTGGTGAAGGATCGATCTGTGTACAGTTTGTTCATCAATATCTCAGTAAAGTTCTGTAGGGAAGGCAATGAGCAATAAAAGATGAGAGTTATGATGCAAGATCAATAAAGCCAATGCAGTGCTAAAGCGCGAAATAACGATTTTTGTCAAATGTTAGCAACACTGAGGATCATACAGTGAACACATCTTGTACTCACCTTGATCAAATTCAAAATGTGTCACCTAGTGGGGATGGGTGTGAAGAATGTTTAGCGATTGCTTCGCAAGCTTCCAGGGGAATCGGAGATTCGTGGGTGCATTTGCGAGAGTGTCTCATCTGCGGTCACGTTGGTTGTTGTGATTCCTCAAAAAACAAACACGCGACGAAGCATTTTCATGCCACAGAGCATCCCATCGTGCAATCGATTGAGCCAGGCGAAGACTGGCGCTGGTGCTATGTCGATCAAACCTTTTTGTAATCCTCAGTTCTGTAATCTTTAGAAGCGGATTTGGTTAGAGTTACGTTCCGTCCAGACTACACTAGTGAAGCAGTTTGGAGGGATCAGCATGGCGTTAAAACGATTTGTCATTGAAATGGGAATGGGCATTGATCAGCACGGACAAGATCCGACCGTAGCGGCGGCACGTGCTGTGAGAAATGCGATCGCGCACAATGCCCTCCCTGGTATTTGGGAAGTCGCAGACTTAGATCATCCCAATCAGATGATCATTGAAGTTCAAGTTGCCGTTCCTCATCCTGAACAAGTACGCGAAGAAGAAGTTCTTAAAGTGCTACCTTTTGGCCAGAAAACGCTTAAGGTTGAACCGGGCGGCATGGTTGTGCAGGGACGCGCGATCGCAGAATTCAACGATAAAAACGATGATATGTATATTGCTGTTGCTTCTGTCACAGTGTTTGTAGACATGCCTTGAGCGTTCTCTTCAAACCTAATCTAGATTTAAACTTAAGGTAGCAGTTCAGCTAAAGTCATTGAAGCATGAGCAACATCCAAATCAGTAACACTGAAATCAACAGCACTGTTAACGTCAAACTCGTGGATTCTCTCGTTCAAATCATTCACACCCTCTCAGCCGATGAGCAAACGCTGCTTTACTCAAAACTGTACGACGAACCCTCTACCCTTGAATTAATGCATCTTGCTGAGACAGCTTTTCAAGAGTGGAATGACCCAGAAGAAGACCTTTATGAACCAGAACCCTAATCCTGCAGAAATTTGGTTGGTTCGCTTTCCCTTTAGTGACTTGACCTCTGCAAAGCTTAGACCTGCTCTAGTATTAGCCCCTCATCGAGACAACGCATTATTCTCGGCATTTTTTCAAAGATTCCAGAGAGTTCGTTGCGCGAAGCTTGGATTTTAGTTGATGCTAATCATCCTCAGTTTTTGGAGACTGGTTTGAAGAAGACTTCCTTAATTCGCGCCGATAAGATTGCAACCGTTAGTCTGAGTGTCTTTCAAAACCAGTTAGGACATTTGCCGTTAGACATTCTGAATGCAGTTCACATGGCGCTTCTAAGGGCACTCAACCTAAACTTGCTCACCTAAATTTGCTCAATGGCTGAACCATACTTTAATCAAGGTTGGACCTATGAAGATCGCGTCACAACTGGTCATGCCACGCTGCTCGACTACTACGCGACTCGCTACACTCACTCTTCCCGACAAGACTGGCGCGATCGTATCCAAGCGGGTCTCATCGCCATCGATCATACAGTCAGTCTCGATCCTCAAACGCCGCTAAAAGCAGGACAGTTGTTGTCCTATTACCGTCCGCCTTGGGTTGAACCAGCTGTTCCGTTAGATGTTGCTGTCTTGTATGAAGATGACGACCTATTGATCTTGCACAAGCCGTCAGGACTGCCTGTATTGCCGGGTGGTGGCTTTCTCGACCATACGCTTTTAGGCTGGCTAAAGCGCCACTATGAGCAGCCACCGATTCCAATGCATCGGTTAGGACGCGGAACATCGGGGGTGATGCTGTTGGCGAAAACCGCGATCGCACGGTCAGTTTTATCAAAGGGGTTCCGCGATTCTACAACGTGTGGCGAGGCGAATCGCAGTATTCAGAAGACCTATCGCGCTTTAGTCACTGGAATCGATTTGCCTGCAACGTTTACTGTGACCCAGCCCATCGGAAAGGTCGCTCATCCGACCTTGAGGTATCTCTACGCCGCAACTGACACTGGCAAAGAAGCAATTAGTCATTGTCGAGTGTTAAAGCGCGGGCTGATTCCTAATACAACCGTGTTAGACGTGATCATTCCGACAGGCAGACCGCATCAGATTCGGATTCACCTTGCTGCTGCTGGACACCCACTTTGGGGCGATCCGCTGTATGGCGTAGGAGGAGCCGCTATTGGTCAAAAATCGGTTCCCGGAGAGTGTGGCTATTATCTTCACGCTTACAAACTGAGATTGACTCATCCAACCGGGGGACACGAACTAGTCATCATTGCTAAACCGCCTCAGTTGTTGAACTGATCTACCGTTTGTATCCGTTATCAGTTGGAGTGTTTAAGCGATATTTCTGACTTTTGAAAGAAGAGCAAAATTTTAGAAATCAGTATTGTACATGGCATTTACTAGTCGAGAAATACCATGCGAAAGCTATTCAACCTTTTGAAATCGACCCTATCCCGGACGCTTGCTGTAGCTGTTCTGCTCACTTTGCTGACTATGACGAGTTGGATTGGTCTCAGTCAAGCCAGCTTTGCTGCCCCATCTGCGTCCAATGCGGTTTCGCCCGAAGATCAGGAGGAGCGGGCTTACGACGGCTTTAGTACGTCTACTGGAATTCAGGAAGATACCTATCAGCAGCGACTCCAGGAAGGGCAAGATCCAGAGAAAATGCCTAAGCCCTACAAGCGAATTAAGGATGCTCAGGGCAAAGAAGTTCCAGAAACTAGTTTCGTTGAAAAATCTGTGAGTAAAGTTCGTCAACTCATCGATCGCGGAGAAGAGTAGTTATCTCATCCTGATTCAAAAAATACTCGCTACAGATGTGCAATCGTAAGGGCATGGCCACGCTGTGCCCCACGAGGATTCATCGCACTAGCAAATAAAATTGATATTAGACAATTCTAAGGTTGATGTAATGAGAAACGAATAATTTGAAAAACACTGCTGTACAAAATTTGAGCCTCAGTTGAATCAGAATTAGAATAACAAGGAAGATTCAAATTTAACGTTACAACTAACGCTTAAATATTAAGACTACTCATTAGGTCTAATCATAATGTACAAGTAAAATATTCAAAATATAGAAAACTCAACTAGTCACTTATGCTCCTAATGGGTACGGAATCTGAATGAGCATTGGCTATTTTTTATCTAAACAAAAATACTTAGACTACCGCACTAGATGCTGTTAAAAATGCGCGCAATTACAGGATAACCACACTGGCTTGCTGAATATACTGATTGCGTGAGCCGCCCCTCACCTAATCCTTTGATGCAAGCAGTGGACTCGAAATCATGGCATTCAGAAAAAATACATATCATCAACCTCGCTTTGCATTTTGGATGCGATGGGTTGCTATTAGCTCTGTCTTAGGCGTGATGGGACTGTCTGGCTCTGTTAGCGTGGCTCAACCAAATTCAACGTCTGCTGCAAGTGTGCCTATTGAGAAGCCTCAGCTTGCTCTCCCACTAGCAGAAATACCTAAGCAATCTCCAGAAACTCGCCTCAATCCGGTGAAGCTTCGCAAAGCCAAGCTTGCAGGCCGTTCTGAAGACAGCACGCTTCTGCAAAATGTCGCAAAGCCTAACACGAAGGCAACTCAGCCTAAGGATCTTGTTCAAACCCCTGTTCTGCCGCCAGTTCAGCCAACGGAAGCCACTTCAAAACAGGAGTTTCTACAGCAGCATCGTCGAGACAGTGCCCAACAGTTGCTCGATCCTGCTTCAAGTTCAGTAGGTGTGGTGGCTCAAGCCGCACCATCTGAGTCAACCGAAACATTACGGCAAAGGCTGATTATTGATCCATTAGTCGAGTTGCGCCCACCTGTGTATTTTCCCGGCTCCACCGTCGGCACTCCTACCGCATTTGGAGCAAATTATGGAGATGCCTTTGTGGGTCTCTCGGTTGCCAACCGCAGACCACGAGTAAATCGGGCCGATGGAGCCATATCAGCAGGCTTTGGGCTAGGAGATTCTAATCGAACGGTTGGGTTGGAAGTGAGTGCCAACATTGGTAGTCTCAGACGGTTTGCCCGCAATGGTGACATTGGGTTTAAGCTGCACAGAGCGCTCCCTGGAAAATCTGCGATCGCGCTGGGCTGGGACTCTGGCATCACTTGGGGAGAAGAGAACAGCACCACGGTTTCTACTCTATACGGCGTCGCCAGCAAAGTGTTTGATCTCCGCCCTAACAACCCAACCAATACCCTGGCATTAACGACATCATTAGGGGTAGGCGGCGGGCGCTTCCGATCGTTGAACAACATTAGAAACGGCAGAGGCGGCTCTGGTGTATTTGGCAGCGTGGGTCTGCGCGTTGTTCCTCAAGCATCGGTGATTGCAAGCTGGACAGGGCAAGATCTCAACCTCGGCGTTTCCTATGTTCCGATCAAGACTCAGCCTCTTTTTCTGACGGCAGTGGTAGGCAATGCGTTGAGCCGAAACGATAACGCGATGTTATTCTCTTTTGGAGTTGGCTACGGCTTTAACTACGCAGGGTATCAGTACTAAGTCTGTATTTTTTGCAAGTCTACGGTCTATTGTCAGTCAATTCTTTAAAGGTGTATGAATCAGCCTGTTGCCTCTTTTAAGCGCGTTTTCGCACTCGGAATCTCATTCGTCCTGGTGAGTAGTAATTTGGCGAATGCCAATACGCCCCGTGGTACATCGGGAATTAATACTGGCTCTGAGGTAGCTCCGCGCAACCTAACTCCCCATCCTGGCATTCCGACTTCTCTGTATAACGAAGTAATTGGTGAGTTGCGGGCTGTTCTCTCTGAACGCGCTGTTCCACCCAACGAACCGAATGTCCAACCGGAGCGATCCGGATTTGTTCGATTAGATCTAAAGCGTGCAGATAGCGTGCCAAGCAATATTGTCACTAGGTTTACTAGTTATGTTCTCTATTTGAATGCTCAACCTGGACAATTTGATGTATTCGGTAGCGATCTCACAGGCATTAGTAGAGATGTCAAATTTGCGCTAATCCCCAAATTAAATCGGCAGATCGAAATTCGCTTCATCTCTACATCAGGAGCCGGAAAGCCTGGGAGCCAACCCAGTACTCAAACAATTATTGCTCCTAATGCTAAGGTTGCAGCCGCGTTAGTTGGAGTACTGACTGCATTAGATGTATCTGGAGCTTCACCTACCAGTGTGAAAGCTGCGATCGCAATGCTGACCTCGCTCGGTGACGTCAAGCTCAGTAACCCTGAAGTGATTGGGTTAGCACAATCTCTAACGGAAACTCTCATCGCCAGTGAGGGCTTAGCAGCGGGTTGCGGTGGTCGAGTAGGTTCGAGCTTTACCTGCCCCAATCTCAATGTCAATCAGTTAAGTGCTGCAATTCGGGCGTACAACCAGATCGTTGAAAAGAGTAACGATCCGATTTTAATTAGCTTATCGAACAACGCAGAGTTTCAAGCATTAGGGGCGAATCTGCGACTGTTAAAAGCCGAGATCGCGCCCAAAATAGCTCAATAACTCAAGTTGCGAGTTACGAGAGGTGGCATCGTAGGGTGAATCAAATTGCAGG
>NZ_JCACCM010000129.1:10791-17047 GCF_059501405.1 Myxacorys sp. | reverse complement strand
ATGAAGCCTCTTGTTGTCTGGCTTCGACTACTGCCTATTTCCGATTAAGTCTATTATGTCCCCATCGATTCGTCAGCATCGAATTGAAGATGAAGAATTGGTAGGCGATGATGCTCTTTCTGACCCTTGAAAAGAAGCTAGCTAATGTCGCCGTAGTGAGTTTGTGCGATCGCAATCAGTTCGGCACCATAAATTCTAGCGTTCCTCGTCCCTTTCTTGTGTAACAAAGGGACGAATAACTGCTTTGTTACACAAGAAAGTGAATTAAGCCCAAGAGAGCGTTCTGCTTGCCTCACTTCTCATAATTTCAGACACCTTGGTGAGCCAAAACAACGTTAATGAGCGACATCGATTAGCGGTTAAGCTTTCAGGTGAAGGTGCCTTAGAACTTGCCAGTGGTTGCTCAAGTATTTGTGGATTAAGAAGTATAGCGATCACAGAGTAAATTAGTGCTCGAGTCGTATCTCGGTTTTCCATTTTGGTAGTCCTATAAGCATAATTTGTGGCTTGGTTTTAACACGTACTCAGTCTTTCTGTACTAATTTCTCTAAGATTCTTTTAATGGCATGAAAACCGCTTCAACTCATGTAGTAATAAAACTGTCAAGTAAGATGAGATCGCATTTTACTTAATATATCTCTTACAGTACATCCGTTAATTTCTTTGCATTCTTAAGCGTAGAGAAGCTGGTGTACCGAGGACCTTGCATTGAACCCTGTGGGGCATCTCCAAACGGTATCGGAGTCATAACCTGAGCTTTTTCAGAGAAGAATATTTTATACTTCCCTTCTTCGCCATAAGGTTCGATGCGATCAACAGGGGCGTAATGGGTGATTGCGGAAACGGGTTGTGTTTGATAGGCAGCAATATACTTAATCTTCTGAAGCATTCCCCCTGAGATGCGAATGGCGTACCAGCAGTTTTCGCCAAGAAATACTCCCTCAAATCCTTCCTTCTGAGCGGGCACGATAACAGTATCCTTTTGTGCCCTAGTTAAGGGCTGTGGATCATGACTCGATGCTTTGCTACGGCCTTTGGCTGCTCGAAGGCGCGAAGTCCGACCACTGGCAAGATTTGCAGAATTTCTGACAGAAATCCCTGAGTGTCTGCTCTTTCAGACTCAGAGAGGGCTGGCTCTTGAGGAGAATTACCATTATCGAGGTGACTCCGTTTTGCTGCGATTGCCCGTTGAATCAGTGCATATTCTAACCAGGTGACATGAGCACGGTTCAACCCGTTATTCGTTGAAACAAAGGCGATGCCCCAATTCCAAAATTCTTTTTGCTTGTCATGGGCATCGATTCGAGTTCTGACCCCATCGGCTTGCCCGATATAGAGCATGGGTAGCTCATCTGTCTCTCTCTGCTGATACCCCACCAGAATATAGACACCTGTGCGATCGAACTCCACGCGACCTCGGGTGTCCTGCCATTTCTCGCGTGGAAACACAATCCCCAACCCTGTCCAATTCATGCGATCGATGATGCGGACACCTTCTGGATCCCCATCGGGGACGAAGATGCGGATAGTAAATGGATTCGGCATGGCTTCAGAGTCGGTGAATGTAGCAATCGACACTCCACTTTACCTGACTTTTTCTGAATCGCTTCTTGCACGGCTGACTTGCTTATCTCGGCTGCCGATGGAGGCGCGGATAGACTTCGGCACTGCAAATCATCGACGTGATTAGCGCAGAGCGCAACTCTGAAAGAACTGCGTGTCCCATTCGCCGTAACGTTTCTTGGCGCTGCACTTGAGGAATTCTCTGCCAAAGTTCGATGAGGATCTCAACTCCATAGGAGACTGCTTCTTGAAACATTTCCACATTGCCTTCACTGTTTGGATCACCCATTGGTTTAACTCCTTCTTCTAGAACGGGTGATCCAGTTTCAGCAAGCCGTTCTCGCCACTGTTGGCGATACGTTAGAACCTGTTGCACCTTTTCCCAATGCGACTCATCTAGCGTGTAGACCCGTAGTTTCTTGCCTTCATGCCCTAGCATGGATCGGCTCCAGCGAGACTGCCGGATACGGATTCCCAGTTGTAGCAGCAACTCATGGGCAATTTGGGTATCTGCCATCTTGGGGTGAATGGTAAAGTTTAGTCCCGTTTCAAGATCCTTGGCATGATTCCGTGCCTTCTGCGCCAAGGCGGCTAGGTCATACTTGGTCCACTCTGTCCCCTGTCTCGTGATCAGGGCAATGAATTGATTTAACCCTAAGACTTCTCGAAGTGCTTGCCGCAACTTTGTCGTAGAGATATCCCACGGACAGAGCCGTTGGTTCCACGCCGCCTGTCGCTCAAAACTCTTCACGGTACGATCCATCGCTAGGTCAGGATTTAATTGCACTTCCAGTGACAAAATTTCGGCTCGGCGGCGTCCACCGTCATCCCACTCCACCAAATCCTCGGTCACGGTCTCAACGTTATAAAATTCTTTCAGTCGGAATTTCTCAAGCGCATTGGAGTCGTCTGGGGAAAGACCTTGGACAGATGATGAAGTGCTGCCGCTCGGTTGAGTCTCCAGTTCCTGAAGCGCCTTTACCTCAACCCAACTTAGGTCTCGTGCCGCCGCGATCGCACAAGCGCGGTGTTGCTGGAGTACTTGGCGGGTGCTTCGCAGTAACAGTTTCGTGCCTTCATGCGAGCCAGCTTGTTCAATGCGAACAATACTTCCTTCTGTCCGAAGCCTTACATAGAGAGCATCCCGCAGCGATTTCATGGAGGCGTTTTGACTCGCTAGCAAACGGCAATAGAGATTTAAGTGCGGGTCATCGTGCCACTGATAGCCTTCTGCCAGTGCGATCGCATCTTCTCTCAGGTTGGAGCGAACCAGCCGTACCGTCGCCGCTGTAGATTCGTAAAGGTGAGCTTTGACTTCAATCGGATTGTTAGAGCGGCTCACGCCTGATGTATTTCGCCCTGTCTTCGCGCACCAGATGATGCGTTCTACAGGTTCACGAACCCGGGCGAGGGCTTGCGCTAAATCTGCATCCGTTGCACTCACTCCGGTAAAAATGCCAAAGACTTGATGAATAATGCCTTGTGCTTCGATGCTGACACCCGTTGCCATCGAGGGTGACGTAATGACAACATCCACTTCCCCAGCCCGCAAAACGGGATCGGGGGAAGATACAAACGCCTGTTCTCTCTGACGTCCGCTCGTGTCGGAGTTAATCAGCAAGAGGCGCTTTTCAGGGTCACTTTGCGACAGAATTTGTGCGATCGCGTGGCTGGTTGTTTTGCTGTCGGTTGCCACAAAGATGACCCGACCAGACGGCAGCGTTTTAACTGATTTCAGCAACCGTTGTGTAATCTCGGTGCGATCCGGCGCGTCTATGAACGTGACCGGATAGCCGATGGGCTGGTAGTCATTGTGAATCAGAAACGGGAGCATTCCATCGTTCCGCAACTCGCAAAGATAAGAGAGGACCGCATCGTTGAGATCCGCATCTGCCACAATGACCCGCTTTGCTCCCTGAATTAATTCGCGAAATCGCGCTAGAAGTGCGGGGCGTTTTCCATCGGTTGCACAGGTGCTTGATTGCAGTAGGTGAGCCATGACTTGGCACGCTTCATCCAAAATCAAATCGCACCCTTTGAACTGCTCTGGATCGATCGCTAACAAGGAGTCCGCACACAATCCAATCCGTCGGGTGAAGCCTGATTCGGTTATGAAAGCGCCCTTCATCTTGTCGAGGTCGGCTCTCCAGCTAAGATGGAGACGTGTACTCAAATTGCGACCGAGCGCAATTCGGTGGGTGACACAAAGGACTTTTTCAGTGTCTTCCACAACCCCATCCAACAGCTTCGTCTTTCCAGTGCCTTTCGCAGACTGGATTGCCACGACACCGCTGTCTGGAATCCCATCTAGCTGAACAGTCGAAAGATCAGGCGTGTTTAACCGGATGCGGATCGGCACCGATAGGGGGCGCTTTAACGCTTGGGTTAGTTTCCAATGCTGTAACGGCAAGGCATCCGCATAGACCTGCTCAAAGGCAGAAGTGCCACAGGCAGCGATGAAGTCATCAACCCCTTTGCCATGTTGAGAATTCCAACTGACGACAGAAACGCTCCCTTGCATTTTCTTCAGCAAGTACCCAAACCGAAGCTGTGCCACCGCCACACGCCTTTGTGTCTTCAGCTTCTGCTCTTGGTCAAATGCTAAGACGTGACTCCGTCCCGGTTGACAGAATTGGACGACATCTGGGATCAGGGTATGCGTCTCATCTAGCTTGCGACCGCGATAGCCGCCACAGATCCCGTAGAGTGCGATCGCGACATAGCCTTGGCTGAGTAACGACAATGCCTTCTTCCCCCCTTCCGTCCAGATAAGGGGAATGTCAGGATGGGATTTTAGCCAAGACCAGAACGATCCCGTCAGGGGAATATCGACTTGGTAACGGGCTGAGATGCGATCGCGAATAACGCCAGGGACATCTGGTAGAAAGGCACGAGAACCATTGTCCTTTGGCGTTTCATATTTTCTGAATTTGCCTTTTTCTGAATCGAGAACGGGATATTCCAGCTTCGCCTGCCAGACGCTCCCATCTTCATTCAGAAAAAGGGCGGCATGTTGAGTGGTGCGGGCAACTTTTCCAAATCGGCTGTACGTCCAATTCAGGGCGTCGTGAATGGGGGTTTCTACGTCTCCTGCCGATCGCACGACTAAATCGGGAACTACGTTGATCGCGGTGGCGAGTAACTCCGGCGCGATCGCGGATCCGACCACGCATTCTTGCTCAATTTTGGTCGCAAAGGGGATCATTGTGGTGCCCTCCCGCCTCGCTGCAAGTCATCGATCCGGTCTTGCGTTTCTTTCGGTAACTTCTTCCAGGCGGCAACTTTGAAATCGTGGAGCAGGTCGTGTAGCGCCTGAACGGCCGTGCCCGCCCTTGCCTGCTCTAGGTGATGGATGAACAAGTTAAGGATGCGTTGCTGCTCTGCCTCCGACAGCAAGCTCAATGCCTCGCATACTAAGGCACAAGGCAGCACCCAACAGCCTTCTAGCACCTGCTCAAACGTGGTTGCTACCAGCAACACCGTTGCCAACTGCTGGGCGTGCGTTGCATATTCCGCGAGAATCTGCGTGAGTGGAATTGGGCGTTCTGGCGGAAGCGATGCCAGAACGCTTGCATAAATGGGATGAGCAGTGATCGCGGCTGAATCGCGCGATGAAATCGTCATGGATGTTCTCCCAAGTGAAAGGTCACAGGGAAATTCAAGGAGCACTACGCTACCGTCTTGAATCCCTTCCTGAAGAGAGCGGAAGGGACACCTGGCATGTTTTTTCGAGACATCTCACAAGCGGGTTCGTACCTTTATCCCGGTCAATATTCCAAGAAATATTCCGGTTCGTGTTGCGCTCATCCCTTGATATGCCATACTAAAGACACGCTAAAGCTAGGGTTGTCTCTAACAGAACGAGGTCCAATTCGCTATCGTTAGAGCATCCGCTCAGGTATCCCATCAAGAGACTATTTGCGTTATGTCTCTTTTGAGGAATGGTAATTATTAGATTTGCGAAGCCCTTGCTGCCTGCCAGTAGTAAGGGCTTCTACGTGTTTGATTCCCTTGATTGCTTCAACCTCCTAAATTTTTCTTAAAGAAAAGAACGCTTGTTCTATCGCCATTGATCGTATCCGACCTTCAGCAGGTCCAGAACACGGACCGGGTTGATAAAACCTCAACCCTTCATTCTCTGTTTTCGAGCTAAAGCGAACGCCATTGAAGTACGAGCCTTGATGGATGGGGCGATTGCTCACCGAGTCACACTGCTCAATCACTATGTGGAATCATTAAACACCTCGTTTTTGCCCAGGATGAACTGAGTCAATCGCAACAAATGGAGTTGCCTTTAGAATTGTCAATTGCGGCTGGGAGTGACTATTGGCCACGGTTTTGCGATCGTCATTGTTGACAGATTCTAGACTCTAAAATTGAGTAGTATTTTTTTTTCGTATCGCCATTCTAGAAACTAGTGATCTAGATGGATTGAATAATCGTGGCCATGTTTTGAGATGCTAGTCCCCTTGGCAATTTTGTCAATGCGATCGCTAGTCCTGGAGGACAATGGGTGGGATATGTTGCGGGATACTAGTGGAGCTGGCAATTCTGTCAACGCGATCGCTAGTCCTGGAGGACAATGGGTGGGATATGTTGCGGGATACTAGTGGAGCTGGCAATTCTGTCAACGCGATTGCTAGTCCTGGAGGACAATGGGTGGGATATGTTGCGGGATACTAGTGGAGCTGGC
>NZ_JCACCM010000129.1:0-10691 GCF_059501405.1 Myxacorys sp. | reverse complement strand
GGTGGGATATGTTGCGGGATACTAGTGGAGCTGGCAATTCTGTCAACGCGATTGCATGATCCCTGGTATGAGACAGCGAATAGGATATGTTGCGAGATGCTAGTGAGATTGGCAATTTTGTCAATTGTTAAAATTTATTAAAAGTCAATCAAAGCAACCGACGCTACGTGGTTGATAAGCTGATTGCTACAACGGCTTCCAGGAAAGGAATCGAGTTGAATGAGGTGACTATCTACAATTCGGGCTATAAACAACTAATTCGCTAAATGTTCAGCGATTCTAGACATGATGTTTCTAGATTCTAGTCTTCCTCAGTATGAAAAACCGCGAACGGTAGGCGCGCTATCCCCATGTGGAAGCTAGACAGCAGTTTTTTGGGCATGAGTTTTTACAGTGATAAAGGTGCATTTTGTTGACAATCTTCTGTTGTCAAAGCGAGTTTGCATTCTCAGAGGTATACTTTTGCGCATGTAATCTCTTTTCCTGCTGTGACTCAGCTTAACGATCTAAACTCACTGTCAATCGTGTCTGACTCCATTGCTTCTAGCCTGATGCCATCTTCAGTAGCTCAAGATCGGGTGCAGGCTCACGCTGCGAAGTTGAGGGGAGACAGGTCATTTCTGAACTTGGTGCTGGTCAATGTAGCGACGGGAATTAATCAGTTTAGGTTACAGACTGCTCAAGCGCGGTTAGACAGTGACGCAGATGTCGTCAATCTCTATGGTGAGACTGAAAAGATAGGCGCTTTACATAAGCGGACAATCCAACGACTCGAACGACGGTTTCGTTCGGTACTGAAGACAGATGAGTTTTGGCATCAAACGGCGACCTGGATTCTGGCGCATCTTGATCAGTGGCAGCAAGAATCGCTCATGCCATCAGACTGCTCTGTGGTTGGAATGTTGTCTGTAAAAGCGGGGAGCGAGTTGACCGATAGTGATGAGTGGCGGGAGTCGTTAGTAACGGGTGCCTGCGCTTTTTACACCGCAAGTCAGTGGCTTAGACATCTAGATTTATCAGCCTATAGCACCTCTGAGATTGATAAATTGCTGGGGGTTGAAACTGTTACCTCTGCGGCGACCCGCGAGCCTTTATTTCAGGATGCTGATATCGAACGAGTTGCGACTGGCTATCCCATTCTCACAGGTGCTCAAGCGCTGATTAACTCTCAATGGGAAGACGGAGAATACCCTTACTGGAAAAAGCTAGTTGGAGAAGGGTTCATCCAACATCAAATTGTGCGTCAAAGCCCCTCAAGTCAGCAAATTGAACTGGTTCCAGGTAAAGCCGCATGGGAGATTATTCAGCAGTTTGGTCCTGAAGCCGCGTATGTTTTTCTCATATTTGCTTCGTATGCAACTGATTCAGAAGAACCGTGGGCAGACCAAATTCGGTTGCAGGGCACAGATTTAATCCGGCTCTTTGGTTGGGACAAACGCACAGATATTACGATCGCGCAAAAGCTAAAGAAGATTGGACATTTAGTGGAATTGGTCTGTAGCCTTTCTGTTCTTGTCAGCAACATCAATATTGGTGCAAAGCGCTACAACGTTGAGCGAGGCGCGATGTGGATTCTTGAAGGACTCGGGTATGCAGGTCAGTTAGCGCTTACGGTAAACGCGGACAGTTCCGATTCTCCAAGCTATGAAGCGGGCGAACCAGATGAGTTACACATCAAGGTGCGACCTGGTATCTGGACCGAAAAATTTCTGAATGCGGGTGAGGCCAGCGCGAAAGAAGCGCTCTTTCAATATGGTTATCTAGCAAAAAGTACGCTTCAGATCAATCCTTATCGTCAACGACTGGCTTCAAAATTGGCGATCTTTCTCACCATTATGAGTCGGATTCGAGAGGATGGTCGTTATGAGGTGAGAACATTACTAGAACGGCTAGAGCCAAAAGAACTTCTAGAAGCAATTCAGAAGAATCGTTTACGCCGAGTGAAATTAATCGAGCAATGGGATAGTGCATTGCTAACGCTGAAAGAATTGGGATGGGAAATTGGTTTTGACCAAGCAACTTACCCAGAAAGCATTCGCCCCGACTGGGCAGTGAGGGATGAGTTTGATGCTGGTTACCGTCCTCGCAACTGGGTAGCGACTTGGCTTAAAGCGATCGTAGTGATCAAGCCTTCAACAAGAATCCAAGAAAAGCTTGAAGGTCATATTCCTGCTGTGTTGAAACCCGCTCCCGCACCCGTTCAACCATCTGCATTAACAGGCGAGGTGATTCAAGCAGCATTAGATGCTAAGGGAATGACTAAGGCAGAGTTAGCCGATAAATTGAACGTTGATCGCTCGTTAGTGACTCGCTGGCTCAAAGGGCAGAGAAAGATTCAGCCGAAGCATCAGGCTGAAATCAAAGCCCTCCTCAGAAATCTTGATGGACCGCTCTAGCGGGATTGAGATTACTCCCTTTTCTTGTGTAACAATGGGCATATAACTGCCTCTGTTACACAAGAAAATGCCTCGACGTCCTACGGTTCCTGCGCTTAAAGCTTCCATTCAACGTCTCTCCCTAGAAGACAGGCAAGCGCTCCTCGATTGGCTATCCGAGCACGTCGAGGCAGAAAGGAATGCTGCCCTCGTTCTCGAAAAAGGGAGTGCTGCTGTTGTGGATCGTCGCCAGTACGAAGGCAAAGCTTATCACTTGGAAAAGCGGCGGTGTGGGCGACAAGACTGCACGTGTGCTGAAGGTGAACTCGCCGAGGTTGGGCATGGTCCTTACTGGTATGCCTACTGGCGCGATCAGGGGAAGGTAAAAAGCCTCTATGTGGGCAAGCGCCCTCCGTGGGAAGAAGAGCGGACATCTTAGGACTGGTAAAGTGCGATCGCAGAAGAATGGCAATGCGATCGCAAAACGTCTGTGTTAATCGTTGTGCTGCTAACCATGAATGGTTAGCAGCTACTATTTTTGGATCTCAGTATGAACCTCCAGCTAAGTTGCTAGTTTCACACCAATCGCACTGTGTCCATTATCCATCCACACGGCTGTCAAATAGAAAATTATGACTATAGTCAGAGTATAGCCAAGTGCTTGATACTGAACTCCTTTGAAAATTTCCGACTTTAGCTTTGTAGACGGATGCCGCCTGCAGCGATTCAGTTGAGATCTGCGATCGCGGCGGCAAGGGAGAGCATGAGGTTGCGTAGGACGGTTGGACGGGGATGGGTTCGGTTTTATGTGCGTTCTTGAATTCGATGGGTTCAGAACGGCATGAATGACCTGTAGCTGTGTCCAGAGATTGAGCGTGCAGCAGTCACTCCATGTCTAAGTCCCTTGAAGCTCACTAAAGCTAAAAATGGCTTTTATTCTCCTGGGTAGAAACGATTGCTGATTAGGAGGATGGCAACTCTCGTGGCTGACGCAGTGGACGCTCTCCGCCCCTAATCAGCGTAATCGCGTCTTCTGCTTCTTCTCCTACAGTCCACCACCCTGGGACAACCGTAGTGTCACTCTCCACAATCTCTTGAAGTTTAAGGAACTGCTTGTTGCGCAAGCGTAGCTCCTGCCGCAAAACATGCCCAAAATCTAACTTCAGCGTTAGGGCTATCTAAGGCTTGCATCAGAGCCGCGACACCATCTTGATAGAGAGCGGGCGCAAAATCCTGAGAAAGCTTGTTGCCCAGTCCTTCCAGTGCTTGAGCGCGAACAGCGGGAATCTCAGCCTCGTTTGCTGCAATGTTGATCAGCGTCTGAATCATTTCCTCGGTGACTTGGCAACGGGATAGAAATGCGATCGCATAAGCCGCCCCTTCGCGCTGCGTTGGATTAGATGCGGTTGTAAGAATTAACTGTAGGGGCGCGAGATGTTGATCAGTGGCAACGAGGCTGAGTGCTGTAGCTGCTTCTCGCCATAGATCATTGCGATCGCTAGAGAGGATCTGGACAAGGACATCTGCATCGTAAGGGTCTCCCACTTTTCCCATCACCCAACACGCCGTTTTCGCGAGTTCCGGGTTGAGTGTATTGATCCAATCATCATTGCGCGAATTGAACCCAGATCGTTCGAGCGCTTCAATGCCATGGGCAGTTTCGGGAAATCGATGTTTAACTTCTTCAAGATCCATCATAATTTTCCTCGATTCGAGCGAGCAAGACTGATTTAATGCCCTTATTACTATCTTTGTTCGCGGCACTTCTGATAAGGCAATCGGTGTGCAGAGGCGTTTGTTAGATGTTTGTGTCTTGCAGAACTTCAAACAAAGCCCAAATTTTCACGAAAGCATGAGGATTATCATCCCAAACCTCTGGTAAAAGAACTTGAGCACTTTTAGCATCATCAAGATTGAGCAATCCATACTGATTGATCCGTTGCGCAATTGGAGCCAATACCCCTTCCCATCGACCGCAATTCAACAATGATGAGGTCCATGTTTCATCGGATAAATCGTATCCCAGTAGCTTAAGCCTGGGATGAGCTTGGGGAATCTGCTCTGTCAAAGCATTTGTGAAGAGTTGATAGTATTGCTTGCCAGGAACAGGAAGAGGCAGCAACTCATCCCTCCATGCTTCTCCTAAAGCTTCTTCTAGAGATTGAAACTCCCAATAGCCTGAGTCATCAGCGTGAAGATTGCACCATGAATCAATCGTACGGACTTCAGACAGATGGGGTAAACCGAGAAAGTCAATATAGCCTGCCCACTCAGGATCGCCAACACCACGAATGACTCGTGTACTGAAATACCACATTCGTTTTATGCAACTTGAATATTGAAAACGCCTAACGTTCGTTCTCACCCATTGTGCGACAATTATTAGATCATGATCCGGTAGTTGACATTTGATGAAGTGGTATTTGCAGTGTGAACGAATCGGAATTGTCGATTGCCCTCATGCTGATTCCCTGCCTTAGTTCTCGCTGTACGTGAGTGCGATTGCCTCGCCGAGCACAACGATGGTCTCATGCTTGCTTCTGGTCATCACTAGAAAATAGATCCAGCAACTAAGTCAGAGATTTCGGAGATCAAACTGCCAGCTTCTCTTAATGTCCTGTAATGTCCTGCTCTACGATCAGTTAATTGTTCAAGTGTCGCTTGGACAAATGACTTGGATGAGGACCTTCGGGCGATATCGTTTTCAGCGAATGAAAATGCGCATTCATCGCGCCAAGGGACATGAAGCGAAATTCGTCTACATCGACGGGCTGGAGAGGGCTGCCGAGCAAGAAGATAATCTTTTACTGCGCAATCAACTTTTTGTGGCGTTGACTCGATCTCAAGCTTGGGTGCATTTGTCGGGGATCACAGATCCGGGTACCCCCTCCGATTATCTGTTCTACGATGAAGTGCGACGGGGTGCTCTCTAGTGGCACGAGGCTTAAGTTTACCGATCGGGGACCTTCGCAGCGATCGCTGGTGGACGACGATGCGATCTAACCGTTGATTGCGGTTGAAACTATCTGTCTTGAGAAGGCGTAAGCATTCCAACGCTGCTTACTCCGGCGCATCAATTGTGCACGAGGTGCTTGCCCAAAAAACTCATTTACCCTTAAACAATACTGCCTCACTCTACTCCTTCCAATAACTTCGCAATCTCCTCTGGTGTGGGAAGCTGCCCCTTAAGCTCCTGCGGTAAGGTCGAGACAATTTGGTAGGTTGCCACCCCGATCGGTTTAGCCGTGTCTTTCAGCGCATACTCCACAATAGTTTTATCCTTCGACTTGCACAGGATAATGCCGATTGACGGGTTCTCATCCTCTAAGCGCACCTGGTCATTCAACACCGAAAGATAAAATTGCATCTTGCCGACATACTCCGGCTGGAATCGACCGACCTTTAGATCCACCGCGATCAAACACCGTAAACGCCTGTGGTACAGCAACAAGTCGATGAAAAATTCTTGATCACCAATCTCTAAACGGTACTGGCTTCCTACAAAGGCAAACATACCCCCCATCTGCCGCAAGAACGTATCAATTCTGAGGAGTAGCGATTGCTCCAGCTCTCGTTCGCTATGCTCCTCTCCCAGCTCTAGAAAGTCGAAGGTGTACTCATCCCGTACCGCAAGCTTTGCCTGGGACTGTAACGATGGCGGCACCGTCTCGGTGAAATTTGTCTGATTCAGCAACGTCTTTTCATACGACTGATTCTCAATTTGATGAATCAGCACATTCTTCGTCCACCCATACTTACGGGTCATCCGGATGTAAAACTCCCGTTCTAGGTCGTCTTTGCACTTCTCCAAAATGACAATGTTGTGAGTCCAGCCAATTTCTCGCACCATTGGTGCGAGTTTTTCAGATTCTCGATAAGTCTCGAAAAAAAGCTTCATTCTCCAAAGGTTAGAAGCTGAAAAGCCGCTAATCCCTGGCAGCTCCGCTTGTAAATCTCGCGCCAGTGTCGCCACTACAGACTTTCCCCATGGCTCCCCTTCCTGGCGGGACACAATGAGCTTGCCAATATCCCAGTACAGCGCAATTAGCTCTCGGTTAACCGCCTTTAGCGCCTCATACTGCGCGGACTGGATGCGCTTCTTAATCTCTCCCAAAAGAGCCCCATACCCTTCTACAATCTCGCTCACCGACACTCCTTAAGAAAGTCTTTCTGATTGCGCCCTCTGGTATCGTGCCATGCTCAAGGCACTTCTTATAGTGAGTATCTAAGTCTCCTTGAACCACCACCTCCATAGAATTTTAGACACAAAAAAAGCGCCTACAAAGAGGCACTTTTCAAGGGGGTATTTTTCTCACCCCAAGCTACCAAAGCGTTAATCCATACTTGCTTCAACCAACGCTTTTATTTTCTTCTTCCCTAGTATTCGCTTGGTAGCATGATGACGATACAGTTTTCCTCAATTGCCACCCAAATTCTTTGCTGTGGAAGCGGAAAGTCAGCCCACTCAATCTTCTGGGTGTAAACCACTTCGTCACTCTCCCATTCGCATAAAAGGGTTGCCGACTCATTCTCGTCAACGAGTAAGGTCCAGAACTGAAGTTCTGCTAATTGTGGGTGATTGCAAACCGTAGGGTCGGATTGAATCGCCGCGATCGCATCGACCAGCCAGTAGCACTGGGCCGTCTCTACCAGAAATCGCACACCGTCGGTCAGGACAACGTTGGGAAACAGCTGTGGACTATAGCGATAGTAGCCAAGGGTACCGGTAAAGCGATGAAGCTCTGCGAGTGCCCCGATTTTTTCTGCTTTTGTTTTCATATATTCGCTCCAATATAAAAAAAGGCGAAATGGCTTTACGAACGGGTAAAGCCATCTCGCCTGTCTAAACGTTTCAAATGAGAGAAGTGATAAAAGCCGTTGCTTGCTTCAATCACTTGCTCATTATTTTTTCCAAGGATTACGCAGCCGCTTCGTGTGTTTCGGCGGTTCCTTTGGAGTGGCGCTTTGCGCCCATTGCTTGCAGAAAATCAGCGGCTTTCTGCGCGTGAGAAGCGGCATTCAAGATGGCTTTCTTGTCATTCTTCAAGAGCGCAAGCCAACTTTGGATGTAGGCTGCATGGTCTTTCCGATAGGTGGTGCTAAAGCCAAGGGTGGCGCACACAAAGGCCGCTCCCAGCTCTGCTACGAGTTCTTCAGCCGCATAGCCTTCGGACCCAAAGCGCGTCGTCAGCGAGCGATTAAGTCTGTGTGCTGCACCCGTCCAGTGAATGTATTCATGAGCGAGGGAACTGTAATACGGCTCGGCGGCGATAAACGCTTCGAAGGGTGGCATGAGCAGATCATCGTTACTGGGTCGATAGGCGGCGCGATCGCTCTGGTGCACGGTGGCCCCAAGCGAATTAAAGAAAGCATCTGCGACTGCAATGCGTTCCGCTCTAGGGCTCGCTTGCGTTGGTTTTGGGCAGTAGCCTACGACCTGCTCAGCGTTAAATACACGGTAGCCTCGAGCCAAGAGCACTTGCCTTGTGCCCATCTCAGACTCGCTTTCCATGTCTGGAGCTTCCTCAGCCTGCGGTCTTTTGTCGTTGCGATCGACAACGTTCCAAAAGACGATGAGTGTTGACTTCTCACCGCGTTTTACGTGAGCGTTCTGCTCTGCCCATTGTTTGTAGGTCCCCCACTGATTCGAGAGGTAGCCGCGTTGAAGCGCAGTCGCCCATAAAAGCAGTATGTTGATGCCCCGATAGAAGTTGCCCGTACAGACGTTTATCGGGAGTGTATCGATCGCATACCAGGGCATCTTCCAGCGGTCGACTCCCCTCTCAATTGCGTCGATGATTGAGTTGGTAACTTCTTCATAGAGGTTAGTGTTTTTTCCTTGAATATTAGGTGTAGTATTCATTTCTTGCTCCTTTTAAACAAAAAAAGGGATCGAACGGTGAGAACGTTCGATCCCCTGGGGATTACATGCCTTTGTCAACTAAACAAATAAGAATTACCAGCAGTATTCCTTCTGTCAGCATTGCAAGGAGAAGGAGTATTTGCAGTGTAACAACTGTGCTTTCAAGCCTACTAAGATCCTTACGTATCGGCTCTAGCTGCTCTGAAAGCACATACTCAAATTCTCCAAGAAGGTAAGGTTTCACTTCTTGGAGATCTTGTTCGCGAGACGCTTCTTCGACCGGGGTAAGGTCGCCCTCCGGTCCAAAAAAGGGTTCTCCGTAAAGCCAGTTTTGAAGATAAGTCTTCATAGCCATTCCTTTATGAAAAAGGCAGTAAGTAAACCTTCTTGGTTTACCCTCCCGCCGTGTTAAGAAACGGTAATGCTCAAAAATTGAGCCTCACCGTGTAAAAGCCAAGAAAAAAGGCAGACCAAACGCTTAGAAACGTTTGAGTCTGCCTTTTGTTTTTTCAAAATATAGTTACGTGAGCTTGCTGGTAAAAAGCATGCCCTCTTTTTTAATTGATTAGTTCATCATTATTAATCAAAGTTTGGTTTTCTCACTTGCGCTTGCTAGAGCAAGTCATACCAAATTGAAAAAAGGGAGTGACAAATGAGAGACTAGATTCTACCGTGTGGAGAAAAACAGCAATGGTCGGTGTTACTCGCATCAAAATTCAAGAGACAGTAGCAGAACTGGAAGCGCTGATTCAACAGCAATCTGATGCGAACCTAAAAGAGCGGTTGCAAGTGTTGTACTTGCTGAAGTTACCGAATGCCATGAGTATTAGCGCGATTGCAAAAGTGGTCGGGCGGAATCGGGGGAGTGTACAACGCCCGTTGAGCCGGTACCGGGAAACGGGATTGAACGGACTGCTCGAAATTCACCAAAGTCCAGGACGACCGCAGGTCATTCCAGCGTGGGCGGTGAAGAGCCTGCAACGACGATTAGATGACCCTGAGACAGGCTTTGGCAGCTATACGCAAGTGCAGCAATGGTTATCAGAAACCTTGAATGTGGAGGCCGAGTATGCCACAGTGCATCATCTGGTACGGTATCGCTTAGGTGCAAAGTTGAAAGCCGCTCGTCCAGTTCATGCCAAACAGAACTCAGAAGCCCGTGAGGCATTGAAGCAAACCTGGGCGACGACCTAATCCTGCTTAAACAGTATGCAGGGCGAGTAAAACCGGAGTTCAAACGGATTCGCTACTTTGCTGCTGACGAGAGTCGCTTTGGGTTGAAGACGACGGTGGGACGCTTAATCACGAGCTTAGGCGTTAAACCACTAGGCACTTGGCAATGGCAGTTCAAAGCCTTTTGGATCTATGGTGCGGTGGAACCGATCACCGGAGAGCAGTTCTTTTTGCAATTTACCCATGTCGATAGCCAGTGCTATCAGCCTCAGGGGGTGACAACGAGCCTGTAATCACTGCCACAGCCCAGTTACAGCCGTTCTGCTCCCGATAAAAAGTGGTATTGCTTTTGCCATTCATAGAACATTTGCCCTAATCCAGGGATGACAGAATGCTTAATCCAAGCGGCAGCTTCTATCCTTTCATAGTAATAAAATCAGATTCTTTTTGCTGCTCAATGCCTAGATCTCTTTCTGCACAAACGCTTCAAGGTCGTTGTCACCCCCTGAAGCTATCAGCTTTTTCTCGACCAGTTTTCTCAAGCCTATCCCGATAGCCTCAACATCTTCCAAGCCGTTGCCTTTGGCTCTCGCGAAGCGGCAATGGAGCCTTTCACAAAGCCAAAGACCTGGTGATTCCAGATAACATCATCCTGCTGTTTCAACCGCCCTATTGCCCGGAGTTAAATCCAATCGAGCGATTGTGGCAGCACTTGAAAAAGGATTTGCGCTGGGCACTGTTCAAGAACCTGTCTCAACTACAAACGAAAGTGGACAAATTGATCGCTGATTTAACAACCGAAACCGTTGCTTCTGTGACTGGCTTTGGCTTTATTGTAGATGCATTATCTGTCGCAGGCATTTTTTGATTTGGTATCACAATCAGTAGGGAGAGGACAAGCTCTCTACTGCGCGGCACTTAGAAGAAATACTCTGAAATCTCTTGAAGCCAGATTGATTGAACCCATCAAATTGCCACTACTAAAAGCCTAAGCCCGCCAATTACGCTTGTTCTTTACTTTCTGCTTGGAAAAAAGGAGATCAACGTGGTAACGTTCGTCTCCCGTAAACTTTTTCAAAACGTATCTCCAAAGGTCGCGTAAAAGGTGCCCTCAATCATTGCTTAAGTCATCCATTCTCCTTTTCAAAAAGTTGTTAAACAAAATGCAAGTGACGGAACTCAGTCCATCTCTGCTGCCGTATTGCTTGATTGCGTGGTCGCTACACTGCTTGACTGACAGAAGTACTGGAAGTTGAAACGAAAGCTAGGAGGGAAGCAGA
>NZ_JCACCM010000128.1:0-17132 GCF_059501405.1 Myxacorys sp. | reverse complement strand
ATTGAGAGTAGGGAGAGGTTCTGTTGCTATTACCTCAAATGTCAACAGAACCTAGGCAGGTTCAAAGCCAGTCATAGTGCGATCACCTTTACTCGGTCTGGCGTTGGAGCTTTTGTAGCTCGGCAAGCAACACGGCTTGATTCCCTTTACCAAAAAACTCTGTATCTAACTGCTCGATGCGTGGCAATGCTTGTTTGAGAATGAGTTCGCCAGCAGGTGTTAGCTTTAATACTTTCGCTCGTGTATCGGTTGGATGAGGAAATCGATGAACCAGCTTCTTAGCTTCTAGCTTTCGCACCACCTGAGAAATTTGCATCACGTCAATTTTGCAAAACTCCGCGAGTTGCACCTGAGTCAGCCGTTCGCCTTGACGAGTAAGCCAGCCAATCCCAGCGAGGAGAACGAATTGTAGGTGAGTAATATCAAGTTCTGAAAGTGCAACTTCAACCTGACGCTGCCAAGCGTGGGTCACTTGCCAGAGGAGGTAGCCTGCACTGTCATCTGGCACAGCAAAGCGTGAAATTTTGTCCCAGTCAATAGTCATAGCGCTGTGAACAAGAGGAGGTAGCCTGCATCGCAGTTGCAATCCGTTGAAAGTCGCATTCGGGAATTTCCAGCAACCCAAATCGGAAAACATAGCCCCAAGACTGCTTATTTTTGATGAAGGATAACTCATCGAGCAACGGTCGGATCGGTGCATCTGATGCGTTGATAAATTGCACATCTCGACGGTAGGGAGTGAATCCACCTCCCATATCGGAACAATAAGGTTCACCAGGCAAAATTCGACCGATCGCAGTGAAAGATTGGATCAGGTCACCATCCTGCATTCTTACACGGGGGGAGTAGTAAACGATCCAGTCACCAGGAGCCAGTCGTTTGAGTGGGTTGCTTTTCCCATGACAAAGCTGGCAAAAGCCTTGGTCAACGCCTTTGATCACATGCTCTTTGGAGGCAACGGCAATCCAATAATGCGGTTGTTTCATGATTGATGCACCGTGATGGAGTAGCTGTCAGGATCAGAGAGAACAAACATTCGACCAAATGGACTGTCTGATAACTCTTGAAGAATGGTTGCGTCAGTTTGGGTTGCTTGTTGATAGGCAGCTTGTACATCTGTAACCGCGAACCACAGACCAACTCCGACCCCTAACCGAGGTGTAGTCGAAAGGTCAATCAGGGGCTTGCGAACTGCAAAAATGGCACCAGCCGCATCTCTAAACACAACGGCAACTGGATTAGGCGACTGTCCGACTTCAAATCCTAATGTATGAGTGTAGAACAGGCTAGAAGCCTGTAGATCTTGAACTTGAAGCGAAACGAAGTCAAGATTTGTCGGAGTAATATTCATAAGCATCTGCGTTTACCCTTTCTACTATAGTAAACGTATTTATTATAAGGATATTTATTTCTATGGCAGTTACTTTGAGTATTTGTTTTTATGAGGCAGCTAGAATACAGATATAGACCTAGAAAGCAGCAAAGCTTATCAATTAAAACTCCTGCCGCTCACACCTTCGATCGCATCATAACGTGTCGATTCCTTGCAAAGTTGCCCAACAGAAGGCTGTTACACTATGGATGCACTGCCCTGTAGCGAACAACCCAACAGTCTCTCTGCTTTGTTTCCAGCCTTCTGCTGACGCGAATTTTCGCGGTTGATCTGAGATCGTAATGCTGTAGGTACTGTATATCTATGAGCGTTTAAAGTTATTTGCGGCGGGTGAAACGGATCTTTAACCGCTGACCAGAACCGTTATGTGGCGAATAGGAGGATATCGTGAAGTGATCGCCGATTTCGGCAAAATCTATTCCAGCGTCAATGGGCAAGACAATATATCCAGAGCCGTTTCCGCTCCACTGGGCTGCTCGGTGTGCTGTTCCTACGCTTGCATCACTTTGCGGAATCTTGCATCACTTTGCGGAATTAGAGTACATAGCACTAGACTATCCATCAACCCAGGAGGAACGATGAACACGTACAACCCCACGTACCGATTCGCTGTCGGCATTGCGATCGCGGCAGCATTCATCCTCGTCTGGCTGAGCCTCGGCGTCGGCATCATCGGGAGGGATGGCGACCCTGCCAACCTGATGTACTTCGGGGTGCTCGCCGTCGGGATCATCGGTGCCTTCATTGCGCGCTTCCGACCCCGTGGGATGGCCCGCGCGCTGTTCGCTACGGCGCTCGCTCAGACGTCAGTCGCCGCGATCTCGCTGACTGCCAGGTTGGGCGACCCGTGGAGCGGACCGCTAGAGCTTTCGGTCCTGAACGGGTTCTTCGTCGCGCTGTTCGCTGGAGCGGCGTGGCTGTTTCGCCGTTCTGCGCATGGGCGACTCGGATAGGGCGCGGCCTAACAAAGCGATCTCACCGGGCCTCACTCATCAAAACTCTTTCTGATTACATCTTCGATCGAATCGTAATGTGTTGGTTCCCGCCAGAGTTGTCATAGTATTCAGCAGTGTGTGAACTGATGACATTGATCGAGCAGTCAACTTCTCCGAAAAGAAGCTTGGCAAATCCGATCGCAATTGAGAGTCACTTCGTTGAGGCACGGTCTAACCAGTCGTTAGAGCTTTGACGTAAGGACCTAAAGCTAGGGCAGCGTTTCAAGACAAGTTGAAACGCTGCCCTCATTTTTGTCTCTAGCTTCCATCTGCGTTCAGGATTGCCGCAGCGTAGCTTTGACCTCTGATCGCTTGATGAGCAGTTGAAGTTACGCTTAGAAACCCCTTGCAGAGCTTTCCGCTAAGACTGCGCGAAGGTCATAGCGATCGAGGTTCATCACCTTGTCCCACGCTGCCACAAAGTCATTCACAAACTTCTGCTGCGAGTCCGCAGCTCCGTAGACTTCCGCGAGGGCTCGGAGCTGAGAGTTCGAGCCGAAGATGAGGTCAACACGGGTAGCAGTCCACTTCGGTTCACCCGTTTTGCGATCGCTCCCCTCGAACACATATTCAGCTTCAGAGGTCGCCTTCCACGTCGTGCCCAGATCGAGCAGGTTCACGAAGAAGTCATTGGTCAACGTCTCTGGCCGATCGGTAAAGACGCCGTGCTTAGACCCGCCAAAGTTCGCGCCCAGGACGCGCAAGCCACCCAGGAGAGCCGTCATCTGAGGAGCTGACAGGGACAGCAACTGCGACCGATCAACCAGCAGCTCTTCGAGCGATTCGCTGTGCTTGCCGCTCGTGTAGTTGCGGAACCCGTCTGCGGTCGGCTCAAGCACCGCGAAGGACTGGACATCCGTTTTCTCTTGCAGCGCATCCGTGCGTCCCGGCTTGAAGGGAACCGTCACGTCGTGACCCGCGTTCTTCGCTGCTTGCTCAATGCCTGCGCAGCTACCAAGAACAATCAAGTCAGCGATCGAGACCCACTTCCCACCAGACTGCGAGCTGTTGAACTCCTGTTGGATTTTCTCTAGGGTCTGCAGCACCGTTGCCAACTGCTCTGGCTGGTTGACTTCCCAATCCTTCTGCGGCGCAAGGCGAATGCGCGCCCCGTTCGCCCCACCGCGCATGTCGGAGCAGCGGAACGTTGACGCTGACGCCCAAGCCGTCGAAACCAGTTGGGAGATAGACAGTCCCGAAGCAAGAATCCTTTCCTTAAGGGCAGCGATGTCCTGCTCATCAATCAACTCATGGTCAACTGCGGGAATGGGATCTTGCCACAAGAACTCTTCCTGAGGAACCTCTGAGCCGAGATATCGCGATCGCGGACCCATGTCGCGGTGCGTTAGCTTGAACCACGCCTTAGCAAACTGATCTGCGAACTCATCCGGGTTATCGCGGTAACGCTGCGCAATCTGATTGTAGATGGGATCCATTTTCATGGACATGTCTGCCGTGGTCATCATGGGGGCGTGCCGTCTTGACGGATCGTGTGCGTCGGGCACCGTACCCGCACCAGCGTCGCCCTTGGGCTTCCATTGCCACGCGCCAGCGGGGCTCTTCGTCACCTCCCAGTCATATTTGAACAGGGTTTCGAGATAGCTGTTGTCCCACTGCGTCGGTGTGGGAGTCCATGCGCCTTCGATACCGCTGGTGATCGCATCGACGCCGACACCCGTGTTGAAGGTGTTCTTCCAGCCGAGGCCCTGATCGATGACGGTGGCTCCCCCAGGATCAGGACCGACGTGCGTGGCTTCGCCCGCACCGTGACACTTGCCAAAGGTATGCCCACCGGCGGTGAGCGCGACTGTCTCCTCGTCGTTCATCGCCATCCGACTAAAGGTCTCGCGAATATCGCGCCCTGAGCCAATCGGATCAGGTTCGCCGTCTGGCCCTTCCGGGTTCACGTAGATCAGGCCCATCTGAACGGCGGCGAGAGGATTCAGGAGCACGCGATCGCCTTCGTAACGCTCATTGCCGAGCCAGGCTTTCTCAGAACCCCAGTAGATGTCTTCCTCTGGCTGCCAAACATCCACGCGTCCGCCAGCAAAGCCCAACGTCTTGAAGCCCATCGACTCCAGCGCACAGTTACCCGCGAAGATCATGAGGTCGGCCCACGAGATCTTCTTGCCGTATTTCTGCTTAACTGGCCAAAGCAACATGCGAGCCTTGTCGAGGTTGGCATTGTCGGGCCAACTGTTGAGGGGCTCAAACCGCTGGCTACCCGAGCCCGCGCCGCCGCGACCGTCACCAATCCGATAGGTGCCTGCGCTGTGCCATGCCATCCGGATGAAGAGCGGCCCATAATGGCCGTAGTCGGCTGGCCACCAGTCCTGGGAGGTGGTCATCAGCTCATAGATATCTGACCTCAGGGCAGCTAAGTCGAGGCTCTTGAACTCCTCAGCGTAGTTGAACTCCTCACCCATGGGATTGGCCTGGGGAGTGTGCTGGTGGAGGATGTTTAGATGCAAATAATGCGGCCACCAGTCTCGGTTCGACGGTCTATGACGAGGCTGATGTTTCTGACCTCCACCCGTAAATGGGCATCCGTTTCCACTGCTCATATTATCTCCTGTCTTTGGAAAAACGCTAATGTACGGCTGCAAATTAGAGCTACCTAGAAAGCGATTTAAATCATCATGAAATAGTCACAGGTTTAATCATAATCGATATGAGTTTGCTTTAGAAGTAGCCTTAAGCTATTGTAATAAGTGCGCTCTCCGACCTCCCGTAGTGAGATCGTGCCGTCGCGTAAGTTAGGTTGATGGCAGTAAACCCAACACACTCCCTTGTTATATTCAATTCCCTGTAGCCCATTCAACCCCATCGGTTACAGTCAACTGGATGCGATCGTTGTTCTTGTTAGCCAGCTAAGTTATTGGTAGGCACGAGACCAAAAAGTTATTCACGGGTTCAGCAATCATGCTGATGTGCAAAGCAGAATGACTAAATTGTTTTTATGGAAAACAAAGCAGCGAAAATTTCTGTTCAAGCATGGGAATCGGATGGCATTTTGCTGAAGCGATATGCTTATACATCAGGCTCCGTAGAACCGCTTCCTAAACATTCCCACGAAGACTATCAGTTTGGTTTAAGCTTCAACTGTCAAGGTCAATATCAGTATCGGGGTACGTATCATTCCATCCCCACTGGAAGCCTGAACGTGATCCATTCAGGTGAGACACATTCACATAGCGATCGCACCTATCTTTCAGCCCCTGCCTATTTTGAAATGATGCACATCAGCCCAGCATGGCTACATACAATTGCGGCTGAAAGAGCTGAGAAGCCTGCCTATCTTCCCTTCTCCTCATTGGCATTTCTCACGGATGCAACGTTGAATCGTTTGTTTTTATTATTACAAGCAGCAACACTATCTTCATGCTCACTACGCCAGTGACCTTTCTCTAGAAACATTGGCAGCGATCGCAGGATTAAGTCGTTTTCATTCCTCGGTTGGGAGCGTAGTTGTAGCTTACTTATCGAAGCCAATATCAGCTACCGCTAGTAGTTTTGATGTGATACGTTGAAAGTGGCGATTAGAGTAGAGTCGTGATCAGCAGGTTGAGGTACTCCCAAAAACAGAAGCAGTTTCTGACTGTTGTAACAGCGGTTCTTGCACTTGCTTACTTGTCAACTTGTTTATTTCTACTTGTACGGCAGCGTTATTTAATTTATCGCCCAACATCAGAGCTTTCGATGCGACCTGATGCTTCAGACTTTGCTCTTCCCTATGAGGATATCTGGATACCAATTTCAGGTTCTCAAGCACAACTACACGGTTGGTGGATTCCTGCCCCTGCACAGCACGAAAACTTTGTTCTCTTACCTGACGAGCCTACCAACAGTCTCACTTCTCCGAAAGTAATGCTGTATCTTTGCGGGGTTGGGCGAAACATGGGGGACTACAATTATCTGGCTCGCGTGTCAGCCTTCCGGCAGCTAGGTTTTTCAGTGTTAGTGTTTGACTACCGGGGATACGGTCTGAGTAAGGGAGATTTTCCCAATGAGTTGCAGGTTTATCAGGATAGCCAAGCAGCTTGGCTATATCTACGGGATGTGCACCAAATACCACCAGAGCAAATTTTTATTTATGGTGAGTCTTTAGGAGGAGCGATTGCACTGGATTTAGCAATAAGGCATCCGGAGGCAGGGGGGCTAGTCATGCAGAGTTCCTTCACCTCAATGGCAGAAGCAGTGAAACATAGAGCATTCCTCCAGATTTTTCCAATTAATTTTCTTCTCAGTGAACGGTTTGATTCGCTTTCAAAAATTCAATCCCTCAAAGTTCCGGTTTTATTCCTACATGGAAAATCTGATTCAGTTGTGCCATCTGAGATGAGCCAACGCCTATATGATGCTGCTTCTGAGCCAAAACAATTGTTTATTATCTCTGGTGCTGATCATGTAAAAATTTATCAGCCAGGGGAGCAGTCATACTTAAAAGCCATTCAAAGATTTATCGAGTCAGTGCAACAGCAAAACATCAGCCAGCCTCCTAACCATTCTGGTGCAGCGGATTGAACGAAGCTGCTTGTGGTGTTGCAAAAGTATTGGTAACCGCTGACCCGAACCATAGATGTAATGATAAAGAAGCAGAGTGTCTCGCGATCCTCCTTAAACTTGTGGATCATTTACACCATCAAACACTCGCAAGCTGATCTTCTGATGATTGAACCGAGTTTCTCTGACTATCCAATTGATCCAAAATGCTGAGAAACTCTCGTTCAAATGTCACTTGAGCGCGATTCGTTCTTCCTCCGATATACAGCGTGCCCTCTTGCTGCAGTACCCAAATTTGCGAGTGAGATACGTAACTCATCATGACGCCGAGCATCAGTAAGCCGAATCCGAGGTACACCACAGGAATACCGGGATCGGCTTTGATTTGCAATCCGGTGCTGCCGATGATATCCGCGATCGCAACCTTAACCCCGTGAATCTCAACCGACATGCCTTTACGTACAGTAGAGATCAGTTTGCCCTGCATATCGTAAATTAGCAGCAACCCCTGCATGTCTCTCGCCACAAGAGAAACACCATCGCTGAGATCCGGTTTGAGCGGCAAAAATGTCCCCCAAATTCTGCCACCAATCGCATCTAATTTTGCCATTGGCAACTGCAACAGTGGACTGTTGTTTAATTTAAGCTGAACGCCTGCGATCGCCCAATCCGCTTGATAGAGTGTGACGCCTTTATAACGAAGCGGTTGATTAACGTGGATCGTTTGCTGATCTATTTTGTTGGCGTCTTTATCCAACACAGACAGCGTTGAATAGAACTGATCGATTTCTCCAGACGGCAAATAGTCAATCCAAAATCGATCGACTTTCACTGCCCAATCATTCAGCACCGAAAGATTCGCAAAGGGTCCAGCATCGGTGACATTTCTGATTTGAAAGGTTGCTCCACTTGGAACAATTTCTTGAGCGATAAATCCGGTCATCGCGCCGATCACGCCACCCAGCAAGATCACCAGCATTCCCACATGAACCACAATCGGACCAATTCTGCCGATGATGCCTTTGTGCGCGTAGAGTTTTTCGCCTTCTTGAAAAATCTTGTAGCGGCGCTGTTTTAGCAAGGGCGCAATGTCTGGAAGTGGAGCTTGCTTAAATTCTGCGCTCAGGGCAAACTTTTGAAATTGGCGGGGCTGACTGTAGAAATTCCATGTCCGCGAAAACCAGCGCAACGCAGGCAACTGACGCGTAAAGGTACAGGCGGTCAAACTTGCGCCAAACAGAATCAAGATTGCTAGGTACCACCAGGTTCGATACACATGATCCAAGCCTGCTGTTAGCAACACTTTCCAAGTGAGAAAGCCAAACAGAGCCGGATGTTCTGGATAATTGAATTGATAGAATGCCAGCGATTGTCCTTGCTCGATTACGGTTCCAGCAACGCTGAAGATGGCGATCGCTAACAGCAATGCGATCGCGAGGCGCAAATCTGCCAGAACGGGTACAATTTCTTTTCTAAAATATCGCTTCGGCGCAGTAATCCAAGTATTCATAATTGTTAAATGGCTTAACTCAGTAATCCAAATCTCGACAGCAGCGAGAATACGCCGAATCCGACTAATAACGCTCCACTGGTGGGCGTAATCCAAGCCGACCAACGCCGCACTTCTAGCAATCTCTTGATCGACGCGGTAAACGTTCCCGCTAGAATCAGGGGCGCAACGTAACCTGCGGTGTAACAGAGCAACAGCGTGCCGCCTAAAACCGGATCTTTTGTAGACCCAATCCAAGCGAGGATGGTTGCTAAAACGGGAGTGCTGCACGGAGATGCCACTAGTCCGAACGTGACGCCCAAGAAATACGATCGCGCACTCGTCGGCAAGTCTTTAGAAATCCAATTCATGCCATCAAACGACGGCAGCGGAAACGGTAAGGCTTCCATAAGATTTAAACCCATGACGATCGCGACTAGGCTCACCACAATCGGCAGTCCTAATCCGATCTGCCCGTACACTTGCCCCAACAACGTCGCTGCAATGCCTAATCCTGCCAGGGTTGTTGCAAGTCCAAGCGAAAACCAGGTCGATTGGAGCGTTCCTTGCCAACGATTGTCAGTGTCGTATCCGCCGATATAGCCAATGGTGATGGGCAACATCGACAGTGTGCAGGGAGTCAGGCTAGTGAGCAACCCCGCCGCGAAGATAATCGCCGCGCTAACAGGTGTGAGATGAGTTAGCTGAGTCGAAACAAGCCCGTTCGCAAACTGAGCCAATTCGTAAAGCGATGTTTGAAGGGTTTCTAACATGGATTAAGTGTTACGCAGTTTAAAGCGTCACTCATATTCTATCGGCTAATGTATCGGCTCTGAGGGCGACGCCCGTATCGCAATCAAAGATATGAATATTGTCGATCGCAGGTTCTCCGTTGCGCCCTGCGATCGCTAACCACAGTTCTTCTCCAATTCTGACTCTGCGATCGGGGTCTATTCGCACTTGCATTAGGTCAGAATTATCTCTCAACTTAACTGCCAGATAAGTTTCACTTCCCAACGCTTCTACAAGATCAACCTTAACGGGAATAGTCTGCTCCGATGGAACACCCACGCTCAAATGTTCGGGGCGAATTCCTAGCGTCACCATGCGACCATCATACGGCGTCAGTATAGTTTTCCAAGAATCAGGCAAGGTGAGGCGAAAGAGCGCGTGGTGCAGAGTGAATGGAGCGCGAACTTGCATCGGTAGGAAATTCATGGGCGGTGAACCAATAAATTCTGCAACAAAGCGGTTTGCTGGACGGTGATACAGTTCGAGTGGGGTGGCGAGTTGCTGAATTTGTCCAGCGTTCATGACCGCAATGCGATCGCCCATCGTCATCGCCTCGGTTTGGTCGTGGGTGACATAAATGGTCGTTGTGCCGAGTTGCCGTTGCAGTTTAACAATCTGAGCGCGAGTTTCTGCCCGCAGTTTTGCATCTAAATTAGACAGCGGTTCATCCATCAAGAATACTTGCGGGTTGCGTGCCATTGCTCGACCTAACGCGACGCGCTGTTTTTGTCCACCCGATAACTGTTTGGGCAAGCGCTTGAGCAGTGGCTCAATTTGCAGCATTTGGGCAACAAGTTTTACCCGTTCTTGAACAGCGCGTTCTCGATCGGTGACGTACCGCAATTTGGTTGGGAGTTTGCGAGTTGATCCAACTAATACATTATCGATCCAACGCGAATTTTGCCCGTCAAGTTTTGTCCGTCGCAAGCCAAAGGCGAGATTGTCGTAAACGCTCATGTGAGGATAGAGCGCATAATTTTGAAACACCATTGCGATGTCTCGTTCTTTGGGTGGTAGATCGTTAACAGTGCGATCGCTGACTCGAATTGACCCCGCCGTAATCTCTTCAAGTCCGGCAATCAGCCGGAGCAACGTACTTTTACCGCATCCTGACGGGCCGACTAGCACCATAAATTCGCCGTCTTCGATCAGTAGATTAATCGATCGCAATACAGCAGTATCCTGCTCAGTTATGCCTTTCTGGTAGGTTTTATAGATATTTTCGAGAACGACTTGAGCCACGATTCCCCCGAACGCTTGCGATAGTCTCAAAGCGGTACGAATTGAACGCGCTTTGTATGAGTAAATGCAGTTTAGCGTATCGAAAAAAGAGCGCTTTGTCAGTCGTTACGAATTGTTTAATGTGTGAATAGCTACAACAAGCAGTCTTCACTCTTCATAGCCCAACATCAGCGATAATGAAACGTAAGAATGACGGTGGAAAAGCTTATGGATGCTGAACAAATCAACGCTCAGGTATCGCTTCCCGCAACGTTATATCGTGCTATTGAGCAACGAGCGCAGACCCGTGGATCGTCTGTCAGCCATGAAATCGTCTCACTTTTGGCTTCTTCGCTAGGTTTAGAAACAGATAGCCTTGATCATGAGTTTGCCTTGTGGGAAGCTGCCAGTGACGAGGATTGGCTCAGCATGGAAGCAATGCTGGCGGCTGAGGAACAGTAGATGGCGCGGGGAGATATTCTACTGGTTGCATTACCAGAATCAGATAAACGCGAGGAAAAAGGGAATCGTCCCGCGATCGCAGTGCAAACTGAGGTTACGTCTTCCCCAATGTTGATGGTTGTGCCTGTTACCTCTTCGCTAGGCGCGGCTCGATTTCCATTTACGGTGAGAGTTGAACCATCCAAACTAAATGGGTTGTCACTGCCTTCGATCGCAATGGTATTTCAGTTACGGGCAATCGATCGAAAGCGAATTGTTCGCAAAATTGGTGAGCTAGAGCCAGAATACATGTCTCAACTTGATGTAGAGATTTGGCAAATGTTGAAGTCGCCGGATTAAGACAAACCAGAATCCAAGACAATAATTCTACTCATGGAAACAGAGGACGATTAGAGAGACGATCGTGATCCAGCACTTGACGCAGATATTCCCATGATTCCGTCTGCTCGTGTTCGTCACCGTCAGTTTGCCAGGAGTGCAATAGTTCAATCATGGCTTGATTTTTAGCTCTAGCTCGCTCTATTTCAGCAGCGCGAGACTCTGACGTAGAGACTTCTTCAATGTTTTGCTGCATAAGTATAACTTCTAAACTTCAGCATCAACATTTTAGCGTAAGCCTAGTCTGCTCTCATTCAGTAAAGATTTTGGCACTCTGTTGGGGCTTGCATAGCGATAATTAAACTAATCTAGTCAGCTACTGCAAGCTCCCAACGATCACTAAAATGAAATCCAAACTGCACGTTGCTTCAGAATTTGATTATGGCTATTCCTGAACAGATTTACGAGATTGTCAAAACTCTGCCCCCAGAGCAAGCCAACGAAATTCTCACATTTGCAAAGTTTATTCGTGCCAAGCACCTAAATGCAAACCGATCAACCAAAGCAGTAGATGTTTCAGATGCTTCGATGCCTTGGTCAGAATTGGTTCATTCCCTATCTGGAGCTTGGGCAGATGACTTTCCCACTTTAGAAGAGATTCGCATGGAGATAGGGCAAGATATCCGGCGGGAGAGCCTCTAAAATGTACGTTTTAGATACAAACACTCTAATTTACTACTTCAAAGGTCAAGGACAAATTACTCAAAACCTTCATAGCGTTGTTTCCAAAGAAATTTGCATTCCGACACTCGTTCTTTTTGAACTGCAAGTTGGCATTGCAAAATCTACCTCGCCTGCAAAGCGCACCCAACAGCTTCAGCAACTTTTGAGCCGCGTTCATTTGGTTTCGTTTGATCGAAATGCCGCTTTTGCTGCCGCTACAATTCGCGCCGAGCTAGAGCAACAAGGAACTCCAATTGGTTCAATCGATGTTTTAATTGCTGGAACAGCGATCGCACTCCAGGCGACTTATCACTCGCAATGTCGATGAGTTTTCCAGAGTTTCACGACTTAAGATCGAGGACTGGTATTGATTTTTAGCACTTGCAAGATAACTCAGAAAAGATTCTTACGATCGCAACAAATTTCACTTCAGGAATCCTCTCGAAGGTTTGCTTTGAGCTAATCACAGCATCTGTTCAAATTTTTGCTAGGCAACATCTCCGTAAGCACTGAGACAAATCACGTTTTACGACGATCGCACTCTCTAATCACAGTTAAATTTCCGCGTGATTGCATTAGCAACTCATTTTTCATAGATCAACTCTCCGTGATCACGGAGTAAAATCAAGTTTTTCAGGGATCAAACGAGTTTAACTGCGGGATCTACGCTCGTGATCTACACATCGTTCATTGATTTTGCGATTCAAATTCCTGATCCTTCGGAGCTTACAAAGCGATCGCGGATTTAACTTCAGAAATTCTTAGCAATTTAACTTGAATCACTTACAAAACCAGTTTGCGATCCTTTAGAGCTTGTAAATCAATGGCGCTTTAAACTAAACCCAGCTAATCGCAGAGACGAAACCATGAAAGCTTATCAAATTCAAACTGCGTCAGGAATTGATGCCCTTACGATCGCAGAACTTCCCGATCCGCAGCCTGGTGCAGGTCAAATTCTCATTAACGTTCGAGCCACTTCCCTGAACTACCGAGATACTGTCGTTGTTCAAGGCCTGTATCCGGGGCAAACGCTTCCCCTTATTCCGATATCAGACGGAGCAGGAGAAGTAGTAGCGATTGGGGAAGGCGTGACGCGGGTAAAGGTAGGCGATCGCGTGGCAGGCTGTTTCTTTCAAACCTGGTTTTCGGGTCGATTAACGCGCCAAAACACTGTCTCTGCTCTCGGTGGCGCGATCGACGGAATGTTGGCAGATTATGTTGTGTTAGACCAAGATGGCGTCGTCAAATTGCCCGATCATTTGTCCTACGAAGAGGGAGCAACGCTTCCCTGTGCCGCTGTAACGGCTTGGCACGCGTTGACGAGAGGAGGTTTAACAGCAGGTGAAACAGTTTTGCTGCTAGGAACAGGTGGCGTCTCGATTTTTGCGCTGCAATTTGCCAAAGTATTCGGAGCCAAAATTATCATCACCTCTAGCAGCGATGAAAAATTAAACCGCGCGAAAGCTTTAGGAGCGCACGAAACCATAAATTACAAAACGTATCCCGATTGGGAGAAAAAAGTTTATGAACTAACCCAGCGAGAAGGCGTTGATCAAGTGATCGAAGTGGGCGGATCTGGAACGTTGGAAAAATCGCTGCGATCGGTGCGCGTTGGCGGGCAAGTGAGCCTGATTGGAATTCTAGCAGGCGCGGGTGAAGTGAATCACACGCAAATTCTCATGAAGAGTATTGATGTGCAGGGAATTTACGTGGGTAGTCGCGACATGTTTGAAGCCATGAACGCCGCGATCGCGCTACATCAAATCAAACCCGTTGTCGATCGTGTCTTTCCGTTTAGCGAAGCTAAAGCGGCTTACCGTCATATGCAAAGCGGCGCTCACTTCGGCAAAATTGTGATTCAGCACTGATAGTTAGCTGGTAGGCGAGACTTGGTAAATCACTTAATCTATCAACGGAGTTCACGATCGTTTTACCGTTACAGCAGTCAGATCATTGATCGCAACTTTAATTAGGAGGGTTTTAATTTAGGATCGCGCGATCGCTAGATACATGCCTGTATTGCAAACACTGGCAGGTCAGCCCATTAATCAGCCCATCAAATAGAATCAGTCCATCAAATAGATGTTGAGTAAATAGGTGTTGAGCGTTTCCCCGTCATCTTCATCTGCACCCCACCTGCCGGAGCAAGGGTAAATCCACGGCGGCGCAGTTGAACGGGTTGATCTTCTACCAAAGCAAGATCATACTTTGATAAAACCGTTGCAAGGACGAGTTTCATCTCCAGTTGAGCGATCGCATATCCCAGACAGCGCCGACTTCCCCCACCAAAGGGAAAATATTCAGAAGGAGAGTACTGGCGTTCCAGAAAACGTTCGGGCTTAAAGTGGTGAGCCTCTGGATACAGGTCTTCGCGCATGTGTACCATGTAGATGCTTGGCATCAATGTTGTCTCAGCATCAAACTGATATCCTGCGATCGTCATGGCAGATTTAGTAATGCGTGGAAACAGGACTGGCAAGACGGGATACATCCGCAGCGTTTCTTGACAAACTGCCGTTAAATACGGAAGTTGAGCAATTTTCATCGGGGCTGAATGTTCCCCTAAGCTATCTAGTTCCTGCACCAGGTTTTTCCGCACATCGGGCAGTCGGTGGATCTGATACAGTGCCCACGCTAACGTTGTGGCTGTAGTTTCGTGTCCAGCAAATAAAATCGAGAGGAGTTCATCTCTCAATTCCTCGTCGGTCATTGCTTGTCCGGCTTCATCTCGCGCTGCCATCATCAAACTCAAGACATCGGTGCGTCCCTGATGGCCCGTCTGTCGTCGCTCCTCAATTTCTGCTTGCAGCAGATCATGAACCTGACGTTGTCGCCGTTTCATCTGTCCCCACGGTGTCCAGGCTCCCCAATCGCGCTGTAAAAACTGCAAAAACAAGATGCTTGAGCGCAACGGAGAATCGGTCATATCGAGCCAAGCGGTGAGTAGGGGCTTCAGTTGTTGATAGCGTTCTCCATCGCTTAAACCAAAGACAATTTGCAAAATCACCTCAAGGCTAACTTTCTGCATCGCAGTTCGAGCCACAAAAGTTTGACCAACTTGCCACTCGCTGGCGACTTGATCCGCAATCAGGCAAATTTGCTGGGCGTAAGTGTGTAGCCTTTCTCCATGAAACGGCGGCATTAATAATTTGCGTTCTCGTCGATGTCGATCGCCGTCCAGCAGCATGAGAGAATTTCGCCCAACTAGCGGTTCTGCCAAGGCGTTCGCGCGTCCCACATCAAACTGTTTGGAATCTCGGTTAAAAATTTCCTGAATTACTTGTGGATTACCAATCACCACACAAAATCCCAATCCAGCCAGCTGCATGGTAAAGATATCTCCATAGAGTTGGCTGTATTTCTCCTGAAATTGGATCGGATCGGCAATCCAATGCCTCAGTTGCAACCAAGGAGAACCGGGGATGCAATTTGGTAGTTGAGTTGACATAACATTCCCCCCTAGCTATAACTAACTCTTCCTCAACTTTACCTCAGGGAAAATGGGTTAATGGTTCACCGAAATCATGATGATAGCTACGATTAACTTTATTAATTTTGCCAAGCTCCAAACATCGCAATGGGCAAAAAATGCAGTCACAGAACGAGCCAAGTGTTGACTGCAAAGCATGTTCGCATAGTTACAAACAGGTTTAATGCCTACTGACGATCCATCGTTGGACAGTCCACAAGCACATCGAGACAGCTTAAACTAGAACGGTCAATTCAGACCTACCCTGAGCGATCGTCTATGGCTCCCTTTGTTGGCAAAACTCTGCAAAACGGCAAGTATACCCTCGACCAGGAACTCGGACGCGGCGGCTTTGGCATTACTTATAAAGCCACTCACCATTGGTTAGATCAGATCGTCGTGATTAAGACGGTGAATGACACCCTGCGTCAAGATGCAAATTTTGTAGACTTCCAACGACAGTTTCAGGATGAAGCGAAACGGTTAGCGCTGTGTGTGCATCCCAGTATTGTGCGCGTGAGTGATTTCTTCATCGAAGACGGAATCTCTTACATGGTGATGGACTATATTCCGGGTTCGACCTTAGCGCAAGTCGTGGCTTCCAATGGTCCTTTGCCCGAAACGATGGCGATCGCCTTCGTCCGACAAGTCGGAGCCGCATTAAACGCTGTGCATCACCTTGGATTACTGCATCGAGATGTGAAACCGCAAAATCTCATTCTGCGCCAAGGCTCTGAACAAGTCGTATTAATTGACTTTGGCACGGCACGAGAGTTTTCTCCGGGTGTGACCCAAATTCATACGAGCATGATTTCTGAAGGATATGCTCCAATTGAGCAATACTTACCCCAAGCAAAACGCACTGCCGCTACGGATGTGTATGGGCTTGCGGCAACGTTATATACGCTGGTGACCGCACAGGTGCCGATCGCATCGGTGCTGCGCGATCGACAAGCGCTTTCAGAACCACGAGATCTACGACCCGATTTAAGTCCTGCCACAAATCAAGCCATTCTGCGCGGCATGGCAATGGAACCCCATTATCGACCTGCTAGTGTAACCGAATGGCTCTCTTTACTGCCCGATGCAGCAATTCACACGGCAAACCTTGAGAGAAGCACTTCGGCACCAGTTCAAGGCGTTGTTCAGCCAATGAGCCATGTTGCCACCATTCCGATCGCGCGATCGCCGCAATCCACCGAAACTGTAGCTCCCCAATCCCTAGCTCCCCTGTCTGAACCTAGACTCCGAAAGTGGCAACCTTGGCTACTCGGCGCTAGTGTCGGTGTTGCAGCGCTTGGAGCAAGCGTTGTGCTATTGCAGCCATCTCGGTTCAGTCCTCCCTCGCCTTCAGTGACTCCTCCCTCACCCGTGGTTGAAGAATCGCCTGTGGCACCGGCGCGACCGACCGAAACACCCGCATCTAGTCAGGAACCAACGCCCGACTTCTCTGCTCCCATCCCTGAACCCGATCCTGAGCCTCTTCCTACAACACCTGCGTCTACTCCGGCACCCGATCCAGAACCTCCTCCAGAACCTCCTGCTACGTCACCCTCTTCTTCAGAACCTACTCCACCCGTGTCGGCGTCGCCTGTTCCGAGTACTGAACCACAACCCGCTAAACCGCAACCTACTGATCCGCCACCGCCACCCGAACAGGATGATAAGAAGGGCACTAAAGAAGAACAACGCGACGAGAAACGCGAAAACAAATCGGCGTTGCTGAATGAGAAGATGAATTAGCATGGAATCGGCACATCTCGAAAT